>NZ_JAVFVN010000302.1:0-337 GCF_030910085.1 Stenotrophomonas maltophilia group sp. RNC7
TTGTTTTTGTGGGTTGGTGGTTTTGTGGGTGGGTTGTGTGGGGGGGGTTTGGGTGGTGTTTTTTTTGCGGGGTGGCACCGTGCCCCCGCCGCGGCCTGCGAACGGGCCCTCGCATGACAACGGGCTTACGGGGGGTTCGGGGGGGGGGGGGGGGTGGGCGGGGACTTGTTGGGGCAAAAATAACGGCATAAACCCCAACGTATTTGCGCGTCCGGGGATCAACGGCGGGGTTGGCCGGCCCGGGCCCGCCAACCCCGCCCGTAAGGCCCGGGCCCCCGACACCAGTTGGGGTTTATGGATTTTTTTGTCCGCCACAATTGACAACACAACCCCCCCC
>NZ_JAVFVN010000310.1:0-418 GCF_030910085.1 Stenotrophomonas maltophilia group sp. RNC7
CAGCTAATTCGGAATTGCCATCTGCAGAAGAATTTGAAAGTTGGATATTTGACGACATTTTACCTAAGGTTAGAGAAACAGGTGGCTATATAAACAATGATGATCTATTCATCAACACGTACTTACCATTTGCAGACGAGAGTACAAAAGCAATGTTTAAAAATACTCTTGAGGTAGTTAGAAAGCAAAATGAGACCATACAGATTATGCAACCTAAAGCAAATTATTTTGATGATCTAATAGATAGAAACTTACTAACTAACATTAGAGATACAGCTAAGGAACTAAAGATTAAGCAAAGTGATTTTACTAAATGGTTAGAAAAAAATAATTACATTTACAGAGATAGTAAGAATAAGATAAGACCTTATGCAGAGTATACACCTAGTTTATTTGAATTAAAAGAGTTCGTAACTAA
>NZ_JAVFVN010000322.1:0-758 GCF_030910085.1 Stenotrophomonas maltophilia group sp. RNC7
AGATGTTGATGGTCGCCATGCCCAGCGCCAGCGGGATCAGCGCGCCGCAGATCGACAGCGGCACGCTCACCAGGATGATGAACGGGTCGCGCAGGCTTTCGTACTGCGCCGCCAGCACCAGGTAGATGACGATGATGGCGAAGATGAAGGTGATCATCAGCGCCGAGCCTTCCTGGCTGAACTGGCGCGCGTCCGACTGCCAGTCGTAGCTGAAGCCGGCCGGCAACTGCTGCGCCTGGCGCGTCAGGAACTGCACCGCATCGCCCATGGTCACGCCCGGCATCGGGATGGCCTGGAAGGTGGCGGCGTTGAGCTGGTTGAACTGGGTCAGCTTGTTGGGCTCGACGCCCATCGACACCGACACGAAGTTCGACAGCGGCACCTGCGCGCCGCTGGCGCTCTTGACGTAGTACCGCGCCAGCGATTCGGGCGAGATGCGCTGCTGGCGCAGGCTCTGCGGGATCACGTCGTACGAGCGGCCGTCCATGCCGAAGCGGTTGACGTAGTTCTCGCCCACCAGCACCGCCAGCGTGTCGCCCACCGCCTTCATGGTGACGCCCAGGCTGTTGGCCTTGGCGCGGTCGATGCGGACCTGGACCACCGGGTTGTTGTAGTCGAGGTCGCTGTCGACCACCACGAACAGCCCGCTCTGTCGGGCCTTCTGCTTGATCTCTTCCATGGTCCGGTAGAGCACCGGATAGTCCTGCGGGCTGCGCAGCACCATCTGCACCGGCAGGCCGCCGGTGGAGCCGGGCAGG
>NZ_JAVFVN010000335.1:0-362 GCF_030910085.1 Stenotrophomonas maltophilia group sp. RNC7
GGTGGAAACTATCCACTCCTTGGGTGTTTGACTCTCGATCTTATTCTAATTTTTGTTGTTCCTAAACTTCTGAGCGGAGAATGGATCGGCTTTACATATGGTTGGGCCGACATTTGGCGGAAAACGGTCGACGGGGGGGTGGGTCGGGTGGCGGGCCACCCCTAAAAGACGCCCCTGTAGGCGCGGGCCCCCCATCCATGCGCCACCCCCCCCCCCACCCGCACCCACCCCGCCTTCGACAGTTTTCCGCGATCTGTCGGCCCTACCTTCTGTAGAGCCGAGCCATGCTCGGCTCAGATGTTTCGGATCTCGAAATATTCGATTTCGATGGAGAGTCATCCACGCATGGCGTGGATCGTGTC
>NZ_JAVFVN010000362.1:0-1356 GCF_030910085.1 Stenotrophomonas maltophilia group sp. RNC7
AAATAATAGCAGAAAATTTATTAATAAGTTTAGATCAAGCTGGAGCTATTAATCTATCAATTGAAACTGAACATAATAGTAAACTTTCTGAAAAAAATCTTGAAAATGGTGAATTAAAATGAAACCAACTTTTGAGATGAAAAAGGATGAATATGGTGGAGTCGAGATGATTTATACGACAAGTGGAGGAAACAAATCCTCCACTTACTATCCAAGCCCTCCTGAGGATATAGACCAGGTTTGTTTACAATACATGAAGGGGCGCTTTAAAAATGTTAGAACGTGGAAACAAGTTGATTTTATAAAGCAGAAATACAAAGAAGCTTATCAAACCTTATTCAATGTTATGGATGAACTAAAAGTAGGCGACAAAGTAGTAATGCATAGCTGTTTAGAATCAAAGCGTTACCAAGGAAAAGTTTGGACTTGTAAAACAGAGCAATTTAAAGCAGAAAGCGGTTCAAATGTAGTGTTTTTAGAGGGATATAGTGGGTACTTCCTGGTTAAATATTTGCAACGTGTTCGATTAACAGAAAACTAAGTAAACCAATTTCACAAATTTATAAGACTTTTTAAAAGTAGATATAGAGCTGAAATAGGATGCCCATTTATTGATTGATCCAACACAGAAATTGCAACTGTTATTTTAGTTTTTGGAGTTATGTTACTTGTGAGTTACATTGCGTATTTGTGTAAGAAATAGGAGTGGTAAAATGTCTAAATATGAAAAACCTAGATGTAATTGCGGAAATTACCTAGCATTTAGAGGTTATATATATGCCGTTACAGGATTAACGAAAAAAGGATTCCATAGTATGTATAGCCCTAACTTAATTAAGGGGTTAGAAAAAGGGGAAGATTTATTTTGTTGGCACTGCAGAACCAGTTATGAAATAGGTAAAGATTCAAAGGGCAGAATAGTAAGAGTAAATTAGAAAAAATGTAAGGGAGATTAAGAAATGAGCAAAATCAAATTCACTGGAAAAGTGGGAACTAAGTTTATGAGTTTTTTAAATGGGGAGAAATTACACAGTGCCTATTATTCTTTGGTAGAAGTTGAATGCGAAGGGCAGATTAAGAAAGTTCATATATTAGATGAATCAGCACCTAAGGGTTTAGCTGAGGGGCAAACAAGACATATAGCTATCCAAAAAGCTAAAAAGTTTCTTGAAACTAGAATATAAAATATTATAAAAGTGTAAAATTTGAATTTTGTATAAAAACGGAGGGATTTAAATGTTTAAAAAGGGTGATAAAGTTCAAGCGATTGACAATGAAAATGTAAAAGATATGCAAGGGAAAACATATACTTGTGCGTCTGATGAGTTTACGGTGAAAGATGTGTCGTTAATATAT
>NZ_JAVFVN010000367.1:0-380 GCF_030910085.1 Stenotrophomonas maltophilia group sp. RNC7
AGGACGTTTAACGCTGCTAACTCTATATTTAGAAATCTTTTTTCATCAGCTAAATCTTTTTCGGCTTTTTCCAATTCACCTTTAAGCTCAGATTCTTTAATTTTCAATTCTCTAATCTTATCTTTTGCTAAAAAGGCGTATACTTTAGTAAGATGTTTTCCAATTTCCCCTTCTAAAAAATTGAATATTTTAAGCTCTTTTATAGCAAGTTCATTGATTTTTTCTAATTCAGTCAATTCACCTACAAAGTTATTATATTTTTCTTGGAACTCCTTCACTACAGTTTCACGTTGCTTCCACTTTTCCTCTAACAAATTAAGTTTCTTTCTTAATTCCACTTCAATACCATCCAGGTAAATCGTTTCTTCTGCAATTTTAGT
>NZ_JAVFVN010000681.1:0-123187 GCF_030910085.1 Stenotrophomonas maltophilia group sp. RNC7
TGCTTACATCCACGGCTTCTACAATCCAGCCCGGCTACACTCGGCGCTGGGCTACCACTCGCCTAACAACTACGCCCGGCAGCTCCGGGCTGCCGCCTGAAACGGCTTCATGGCGTCCGTTTTCAGGGGGCCAGATCACACGCCCCAAGCCGACCCACCCTCCCGGCCACGGACAATTTCCTGCGCACCGCGGGAAGATCAAAAGAAAAATCAAAAGCAAAAGCCGGTTCTTCAAGCATTCGTGTCTACCAAGGTCGACACCTACCAAAGCAGAACGCCGTTCCGACCGATCGCGGCAATCTGTCGGAGGTGGGGCGGTGCGGGTTGGCAGGACCGTTGGCGCCATGGATGGCGCCATCGAGCCCCCATGATGGGTTCACGGCGTGTCCTGCCAACCCACACCGCCCCGCCCAACCCTCAGAAAACCAGCGCCGGCTGTTGCGGTTGCTGTTGCTTCGGCGGTTGCCTTCGCCTTTAGCGGGTGCAGGGCTGCAAGCCCTGCCGGAACCCCATATCACTCAGCAGGCCTCAGCCACCGCAGTGCGGCTACGCCCCAACCATGCCAGCAGCAGGCCCGACGCGGCCAGCAGGCCACCGGCCACCGGAATGGCGGCGTAGCCCAGGCCCAAGCTGATCACCGCACCACCCAGCGCCGCACCCACAGCATTACCCAGGTTGAATGCACCCACGTTGATCGACGACGCCAGGCCCGGCGCCTCGCTGGCCACCTGCATCACCCGGATCTGCAGCGGCGGCACGAGGGCGAAGGTCGCCGCACCGAACAGCAGTACACCCAGCGCCGCGGTGGCGTGGCTCATGAAGGCCAGCGGCAGCACGAACATCAGCACCGCCAGGGCAGCCAGCAGGATACGGGTGGCGCCATCGAGCGACCAGTCAGCCATGCGCCCAC
Organism: Stenotrophomonas maltophilia group sp. RNC7; assembly: GCF_030910085.1. Lineage (NCBI taxonomy): Bacteria > Pseudomonadati > Pseudomonadota > Gammaproteobacteria > Lysobacterales > Lysobacteraceae > Stenotrophomonas > Stenotrophomonas maltophilia group sp. RNC7. The sequence continues at coordinate 911 of NZ_JAVFVN010000681.1, forward strand.
CGATGCCGTTGCCGAGGGTGAAGCCGATGCCGATCAGGGCCAGCGACACCGCGATGAAGGCATTGGAGGCGCCGGTCAACTCGGTCAGCACCGGTGCGACGTAGGTGTACAGCGTGAACATCGCACCCGCACCAAGCACGGTGGTGGCCATGGCCAGCAGCACCTGCGGCTGCAGGATCGCCTTCAGTTCGCGGCGCACGTCCGGGCGCGGTCCCGGCGCGGACGCCGGCAGCGCGAAGCCCAACGCAGTGATCGCGATCAGGCCCAACGCCGCAGTACCGGCGAAGGACAGGCGCCAGCCCAGCTGCTGGCCGACCCAGGTCGCCAGCGGCACGCCACCGATGTTGGCGATGGTCAGGCCCATGAACATGGTGGCCACGGCAGCAGCCTGCTTTTCCTTTGGCACCAGGCTGGCGGCGACCACCGCACCGATGCCGAAGAAGGCACCGTGGTTGAGGCTGGTGACCAGGCGCGACAGCAGCAGCAGCCCGTAGTTCGGCGCCAGCGCGGACAGCAGGTTGCCGACCACGAAGATCGACATCAGCAGCATCAGCGCGGTGCGCTTGCCGAAACGCCCCATCAGCAGGGTCATCACCGGCGCGCCCAGCATCACGCCCACGGCATAGGCGGTGATCAGCATGCCCGCAGTGGGGATGCCAACGCCGACGCCGTCGGCGATGACCGGCAACAGGCCCATCGGGGCAAACTCGGTGGTTCCGATGGCGAAGGCGCCAACGGCAAGCGCCAGCAAGGCGGCTCTGGAATTCATGGGGGAGTCCTGGGGGGGCGGGAATCGGGAGTGCGTAGCCTGCGCGCTTTACTGCGCCGGATTAAGCCTCGCCCCGGGAAAACACTGTTGATCCTGGTTCACAAGTGGAGGCCGGAACGCAGCCACAAGTGCAAAAGCCGCAGTGCCGGTGTAGAGCCGAGCCCATGCTCGGCTGCTTCCTGCCGGTCAGCCGAGCACGGGCTCGGCTCTACAAGGCAGAACGAAGAACCCCCGGCGTTGGCCGGGGGTTCGGGGTCATGCGCTTACCAGTTACCGGCGCCCGGCACGTTGTGCTCGCGGGCGCGGCGCCGCATCAGCAGGTTCAGCCACTCCACCAGCACCGAGAAGCCCATCGCGGCGTAGATGTAGGGCTTGGGAATGTGCACGTCCAGGCCATCCAGGATCAGCACCGCACCGATCAGCAGGATGAAGGCCAGCGCCAGCATCTTCACGGTCGGGTTGGCGTCGATGAAGCGGCCCAGCGGGTTGGCGGCCAGCAGCATCACCGCCACCGACAGCAGGATCGCGGCGACCATAACCGGCACGTGGTCAGCGATGCCGACCGCGGTGATCACCGAGTCCAGCGAGAACACGATGTCGATGACCGCGATCTGCGCGATCACGTAGCCGAACACGGCCGAGGTCTTGGTCGTGCTCGGATCTTCATCCTCGCCACCGGTGATCATTTCCTTGATCTCCATCCAACCCTTGATGATCAGGAACAGGCCACCAACGATCAGCACCAGATCGCGGATGGAAATGCCCATGCCGGCCACGGTGAACAGGTTCGCCTGCATGTGCGCCAGGTACGCCAGCGATACCAGCAGGCCGATACGGGTGATACAGGCCACCGCGATGCCGAGCCGACGCGCGAACGGGCGGCGGTGCTCTGGCAGCTTGCTGACGGCGATGGAGATGAACACCAAGTTGTCGATGCCGAGCACGATTTCCAGCGCGCTCAGCGTGAACAGGGTCAACCAGACATTCGGATCGGCAAGAAACTCAAGGGACATGGGAAGTCTTCAACAAGGGGAAATGAGGGATCAGCCGTATTTGCCGGCCATTGCATGCGGGACCACGACCAGCGCCCAGCACAGAAGCACGTTCATCATCAGCACGAACACCGCCGCCGAGCCCATGTCCTTGGCGCGGCCGGCCAACTCATGGATCTCGCTGCCGTAGCGTTCGATCACCGCTTCGATGGCCGAGTTGGCCAGCTCCATCGCCAGCACCAGCAGCATCGAGCCGATCAGCAGCGCGCGTTCGACCGGCGTCTGGCCCAGCCAGATCGCGATCGGCGTCAGCAGGATCAGCAGGTAGACCTCAAGCCGGAACGAGGACTCGTGCAGCCAGGCAGCGCGCAGGCCCTGCCAGGACCAGCGGGCGGCCTGGACGATGCGGCGCGGGCCGCGCGGCAGGTGGCCGAACTGATCAGCCACGGATGGAACATCCAGCAACGGGGGCGCGGCGCAGCGACCGCTCAGACGCACGGCAGGGAATCATGGGTGCACAGGAATAGGCAGATGGCGGCCATTTTGCCACAAGGCCGCCAACCGCAGCCCGCGCCGGCCCTCTGAACGGCCTGCCAGGGGCAAGCAAGGGCCCGGGCATGCTCCTATGATGGATGTCCCCCTTGCCTGCTGGAGCGCCTGATGTCCCGTCGCCGTACCTGCCTGCTGATGCTGGGCCTGCTGACTGCCGCACCGCTGGCCCAGGCGCTGAGCCCGGCCGAGTCGCCGCGGGTGCCCGAACAGGTTTCCAACGTGGCCTGGGCCGGCGACATGGCCCGCTTCGCCGGCGCCGACCAGTCCAACCCGCCGCCGCGCGGTGGCATCGAGTTCATCGGCAGCTCCTCGATCCGCTTCTGGGAAAGCCTGGCCACCGACTTCCCTGGCCAGCCAGTGTTCAACCGCGGCTTCGGCGGCTCGGAAGTGCGCGACAGCACCTGGTACGCCGACCGCATCGTGGTGCCGTATGCGCCCTGCAAGGTGTTCTTCTACGCGGGCGACAACGACCTCAACAGCGGTCGCAGCCCCGTGCAGGTGCGCGACGACGTGGTCGCCTTCGTGCAGCGCGTGCATCGCGACCTGCCGAAGACCAGGGTGGAGTACCTGTCGATCAAGCCGAGCCCGTCGCGCGCGCACCTGCTGCCGGCGATCAACGAAGCCAACACGCTGATCAAGGCTGCACTGGCGAGGCTGCCCAATACCGGCTTCACCGACATCTACACGCCGATGCTCGGCGCCGATGGCCAGCCGGACGCGACGCTGTTCCGCGAGGACATGCTGCACATGACCCCGGCCGGCTATGCGATCTGGACCAGGGCGCTGGCGCCGAAGGTCAACTGCAACTGAGGGACTGCGGACGCCGGGCATGGCCCGGCGCTACTGCAACCCCATCCACGCATGGCGTGGATCTACTGAATCACGGGCAATGGGGTCGGAGGATCAGCGGAACACCACCGTGGCCTCGGTGCCCTTGCCCGGCTCGCTGGCCAGGCTGACCTTCCAGCCGAAGCGGTCGCACAGCCGGCGCACGATCGACAGGCCCAGGCCGGTGCCCTGCGGACGGCTCGGCTCGGCGCGGTAGAACGGTTCAAACGCGCGCGACAGCGCCTCGGCGGACATGCCGATGCCGGTATCGCGCACCACCACCCGGTCATTGAGCACGTGCACGTCGATACGCCCTTCGTCGGTGTAGCTGCAGGCATTGCGCACCAGGTTGCTGACCACCACCTGCAGCACCCGCGGCGGTGCGTGCAGCTGTACCGGGCCTTCGCCGTGCAGGTGCACCGATACGGGCCGGTTGCCCAGCAGCTCGTTGGCGTTGTCCACCTCGTAGCGGACGATGTCGTTGACGTCGAACACCTCGATCTGCGGTTCGACATCGGCCTCGCGGGCCAGGATCAGGAACGCGTCGATCACCGCTTCCATGTCACGGCCTGCACGCTGGATGCGCTGCAGGCTGCGGCGCAGGCGCGGCTGCAGGGTTTCATCGCCCAGGGCCATGTCGCTGGCCACGCGGATGACGGTCAACGGCGTGCGCAGCTCATGGCTGGCATCACGGGTGAAGTTGCGCTCGCGCGCCACGTGCGCGCTGACCCGGTTGGCCAGTGAATGCAGTGCGGCCGCCAGCTGGCGGGTCTCGCCCTGCATGTCCGCCGGCAGCTTGTTCGGCTCCAGATCGGCCGCTTCGGGGTGGCCCGGGTCCCAGCGCGAGACGCGCCGCGCCAGCCAGTTCACCGGCGACACCAGTCGCTTGGAGGCACGGTAGGTGACCCAGCTGGCGCCATACACCGCCAACAGGGTCAGCAGCACCGGCACGATGCCGAACCAGAACGCCAGCATCTCCGCGCGCGAGCGCAGGAACACCAGGTACAGGCGACCGGCAGGGCGCACGTCGACCAGCACCAGCTGGTCGTCCTGGGGCAGCTCGTGGAAGCCAGGCTCCAGGGTGCGCAGGTTGGCCGGCAATGACAGTGCCGACTGCCCGCTTTCCAGCAGGTAGCCGCGGATGTTGTGGGTGTTGGGCGGCGGTTGCACCGGCGACGCCTCGTGCAGCGTCCAGTAATAGGCCGCTTCCTCGCGCAGGGCGGCGCCGACCAGGCTGTGCTTGATCACCAGCGAGACCAGCCAGGCACCGAGCAGGATGCCCAGGCTGGCCAGGACTGCCTGCAGGATGAAGGCGATACGGATCTTGCGCGGCAGGCCGTGCGGCATTGCGGGGTCCCGGTCAGAGCGCTGCGATTATAGGCAGCGCGCTGCGCCGTCGTCGTGCACGGAGGATGACCGGCGGCAACGCCGGCCGGTCATCCGTGCCCGGTGCGGGGTCGTTGCCCGGCCGGGCCTGATGCTGCACAGGCCGGGCCCCGATCAGGCCATCGGCTGGGCAATATCGGCAATGCGGTAGCCGGCGCTCTGCACGGTGTGCAGCAGCGGACGGTCGAACGGCTTGTCGATGATCTTGCGCAGGTTGTACAGATGGCTGCGCAGGGTGTCCGAATCCGGCAGGCCATTGCCCCAGATCTCGCGTTCGATCTCCTGGCGGGTGACCACGCGCGGCGATTCGCGCATCAGGATGGTCAGCAGGCGCAGGCCGATCGGCGACAGCTGCAGCTCGGTGCCGGCACGGGTAGCCCGCATGCTGACCGGATCAAGGACCAGGTCGGCGACCTTCAGCACCTCCGAACCGACCTGGCGGCGTTCGCGACGGATCAGCGCGCGCAGGCGGGCTTCCAGCTCCTGGATCGCGAACGGCTTGGTCAGGTAGTCATCGGCGCCGAACCCGAGGCCGGTGAGCTTGTCGTCCAGCGTGTCGCGTGCCGTGAGCATCAGCACCGGCGTGGACTTGCGCGCATCGTTGCGCAAGCGACGGCACACTTCGATGCCGTCCAGGCGCGGCAACATGAGATCGAGCACCACGACGTCATAGCTGTTCTCCGCCGCGAGGCGGTAGCCATCCAGGCCGTCCTGTGCATAGTCGACTTCGAAGCCGCGACCTTCCAGGTATTCCCCGATCATCTCGGAGATGTTGTGGTTGTCTTCGACCACCAGCACCAAGCCGGAGGTCTCCTTCGTCTGACGCATGTGATTCCCTCTAACTTCAGCTTTGTGAAACATGCCGGATCGACGGTGGACGCGATGTGAAGTTCCGTCAAGAGGTACACAAACGGTTCAGAGCAGCGGCCTGAGCAGCGGCCAGACGTTGTCCAGCACCTTCGGCTGCGCCTGCGCCGTGGGGTGCAGGCCGTCGGCCTGCATCATGCCCGGCTGCAGGGCCACGCCCTCCAGCAGGAACGGCAGCAGCGGCACCTTGTACTGCGTGGCCAGCGCCTTGTAGGCCGCGGCCAGGCGCTGGCGGTAGGCCGGTCCGTAGTTGGGGGGCACGTCGATGCCCAGCAGCAGCACCTTGGCGCCGGCCTTCTGGCTGGCCTGCACCATTTTTCCCAGGTTGCCCTGCACCTGCGCCGGGGTCAGCCCGCGCAGCGCGTCATTGCCGCCCAGCGCGATCACCACCACGGTCGGCTTCTCCCTGGCCAGCAGGCCCGGCAGGCGGGTCAGCGCGCCGGCGGTGGTTTCCCCGCTCATGCTGGCGTTGACGATGCGCGCCGGGGTTTTCGACTGCTGCCTGACCCGCTGTTGCAGCAAGCTGACCCAGCCGGCGTCGGCAGGGATATTGTGGGCGGCACTGAGGCTGTCGCCGAGCACCAGCACGGTGCCGGCCGGACCTTTGGCACAGGCCAGCCCCGGCAACAGCAGGAACCCTAGCAGCAGCACCATCATCGCGCCGGCTCGCCGGCTCCATCCCGTCTTGCGCATTGGAGTCTCCTCATCGACAGCCTGTCCCCCCGCAGCGCGCCCGTCGCCATCGCCGTCGACCAGGTCGGCAAATCCGTGCAAGGCCCGGAGGGTGAAGTCCACATACTGGACAACATCACCCTGACCGTCCATGAAGGCACCAGCGCGGCCATCGTCGGCGCCTCCGGTTCGGGCAAGACCACCCTGCTCGGCCTGCTGGCCGGGCTGGACCTGCCCAGCCGCGGCCGCATTGCGCTGTCGGGCCAGGACCTGGGCGACCTCGATGAAGAAGCGCGGGCCCAGCTGCGCGCGCGCGAGGTTGGCTTCGTGTTCCAGAGCTTCCATCTGCTGCCGGCGCTGACCGCCGCCGAGAACGTCGCGTTGCCACTGGAGCTGGCCGGGCGCGAGGATCGCGCGCGGGTCGATGAAGTGCTGGCCCAGGTCGGCCTCTCCCATCGTGCTCGCCACTACCCGCGCCAGCTGTCCGGTGGCGAGCAGCAGCGCGTGGCACTGGCGCGTGCCTTCGTCACCCGCCCGCGCATCCTGTTTGCCGACGAACCGACGGGATCGCTGGACCATGCCACCGGCCAGCACGTCAGCGACCTGCTGTTCGACCTCAACGCCGGCAGCGGCACCACCCTGGTACTGGTCACCCACGACCTGCGCCTGGCGCAGCGTTGCCAGTACATCCACCGCATCGATGACGGCCGCCTGCTGCCGGTCGAGCGTGGGGCACAGGCATGAACGTGCTGCGCCACGCGTGGCGCGCACTGCGCCGCGAGGCGCTGGCCGGCGACCTGCTCACCGTGTTCGCCGCACTGGTGCTGGGCGTGGCGGTGATGACCGCGGTGGGCACGCTGGTGAACCGGGTCAACCTGGCGCTGACCGGCAGCGCGGCGGAAATGCTCGGTGGCGATCTCGGCATCGCCGGGCGTGATGACCCGCCGCAGGCATTCGCCGACGAGGCACAACGGCGTGGACTGGCCTACACCCGCATCGCCAGCTTCGGCAGCGTGCTGTTCAACGGCGATGCCAGCCAGATGGCCAGCATCAAGGCGGTGCAGGCGGGCTATCCACTGCGCGGCACGCTGCGGGTACGGGCCACGCCCGGCGGTACGTTGATCACCGATGCCGGCATGCCACCCAAGGGCCAGGCCTATGCCGACCCACGCCTGCTGCAGGGGCTCGGGCTGAGGGCCGGCGATGATCTCGAGTTCGGCGCCGGCACGCTGCGCATCGCCGGCATCATCGAGGCCGAGCCCGACACCGGTGGCGACCTGCTGACGCTCTCCCCCACCCTGCTGGTCAACCGCGCCGACGTGGACGGCACGGGACTGCTCGGCCCGGGCAGCCGCATCAACTACCGGCTGATGTTCGCCGGACCAGCCGATCAGGTTGCCGCGCTGCGCCAGTGGTTGCTGCCGCAGGTGAAAGGCCTGCGCCTGCTGAGCGTGGATGACACCCAGCGCGGCGTGCGCCAGGCCTTCGATCTGGCCGGGCGCTTCCTCGGCCTGAGCGCGCTGCTGGCGGTACTGCTGGCCGGCGTGGCCACGGCGCTGGCGGCCAACCGCTTCGCCCTGCGCCGCATCGACCAGGTGGCGATCCTGCGCTGCCTGGGTGCGCGCCAGCGCGACATCCTGCTGGGCCTGGCACTGCAGCTGCTGATGCTGGCGGTGCCGGCCTGTGCGCTCGGCATCGGCCTGGGCATGGCCGCGCAGGAAGGCCTGGTGCAGGTACTGGGCAGCCTGGTGCCGCAGCGCCTGCCGTTGCCCGAGGCGATGCCTGCGCTGACCGGCGCCGGCATCGGCCTTTTGCTGCTGTTCGGCTTCGGCCTGCCGCCACTGCTGCGCCTGCGTGGGGTGCCGCCGATGCGGGTGCTCAACCGTTCCTTCGCTGCCCTGCCGCCGGCGTCGTTGCTGGCCTATGTGGCAGCGCTGGCGGCCAGTCTGCTGCTGGCGGTACAAGTCACCGGCGACCTGAAGCTGGCGCTGTGGGTGCTCGGCGGCCTGGCCACGCTGGCACTGGCCGCCGGCGTGGTCGGCTTCGTGCTGCTGCAGCTGCTGCGCGGCCTGCAGCACCGCCTGCACGGCCACTGGCGGCTCGGCCTGGCCGCGCTGACCCGGCGCCGGCTGCTCGCGGTGATGCAGCTGGTCGGGCTGTCGCTGTCGCTGTGCGCGCTGTTGCTGCTGGCGGTGACCGGCCCCGGCCTGCTGCAGCAATGGCGCGAGCGACTGCCTGCGGATACGCCGAATTACTTCCTGATCAACATCCAGCCCGAGCAGCGCGACAGTGTGCTGGCCGCATTGCGTGGACTGGGCGCCGGCGACGCCAGCATCGAACCGATGGCGACCGGCCGCCTGATCGCGATCAACGGCAAGCCGCCGCTGCGCGTAGACCGTACGCCTTCGCAGGACGGGCAGCCGTCGCAGGGCGAAGGCCAGCGTGAGGATGATGATGAAAACCGGCCGTTGAACTTCAGCTGGCGCAGCACCTTCCCCCCCGCCAACACGCTGGTCAACGGCACGTTCTGGACGCCCGACAGCACCGCGCCGGAAGCTTCGGTGGAAATCGGCTGGGCCAAGCGTTACGGCGTGTATCCGGGCGATCGCATCACCATTGCAGTGGGCGAGCAGGAACGCGAGTTCACCGTCACCAGCGTGCGCAAGGCCGACTGGAACACCTTCCGGCCGAACTTCTTCGTGTTGCTGAACCCGAATGCGGTAGGCGACACCCCGCACAACCTGCTGTCGGCCTTCCATCTGCCGGCCGGCAAAGCGGCGGGCCTGGGCGAACTGGTACGCGCGCAGCCGAACCTGTCGCTGCTGGACGTGGATGCGGTGATTTCGCAGGTGCGCGATGTGATGGAGCGCGTGGCGCAGGCGGTGCAGCTGGTGATGGTGTTCAGCCTGCTGGCCGGCGTGCTGGTGCTGCTGGCCGCACTGCAGGCCACCGCCGGCGAGCGCCGCTACGACAGCGCGGTGCTGCGCACGCTGGGCGCGACCCGGCGCCAGCTGCGTGGCGCGGTGCTCGTGGAGTTCGGCGCACTGGGCACGCTGGCCGCGTTGCTCGCGGTGGGCGCGGCGGCCGTCATCGGCGTGGCAGTCTCGCAGAAGGTGTTCGAGCTGCCGTTGCTGCCGCCGTGGCCGGGCCTGCTGGTCGGCGGCGTGGTCGGCATCGGGCTGAGCCTGTTGGCGGGTTGGTGGGGTACGCGGGCGATCCTCCATACGCCGCCGGCATTGGCGTTGCGCGAGGCCTGAGGCGGCGCCGGACCGGGGCGCGTGCCGAGCAAGCCCGGCCCCACCGGCAGCCGGTGGATGCGGTGCCGGGTACGCCCGGCCCCCATCTCCATCGCGGCGATCAGCCTTCCTTCGGCGCCTTTTCCACGTACTTGGCGAAGACCTCGTCGATCTGCGCGTCCTTCACCTGCTTGCCGGACTGGATCGCTTCGGCCTGGGTGAACAGCGGAATGATCATCGCCATGCCGTCGATCCTGGTCTTCAGGTGCACGCCCGGGGCCTGGCCGAGGAAACCGTCCCAGCGCTGACGCACCTTGGCCCAGTAACCGGCAGTGGCCTTCCAGTAGTTGCGCGCCGGGGTGAAGTCGACCTCGGTTGTCTTGACGTAGTCGTTGAAGCCGAACTCGCGGGCGATCTCCACCTGGCTGCCGTCGGCGTTGCGCTGCACCTTGGTGTTGAACTGCTCGTGGGTCCAGCCATTGGGCGTGAGCGTGTGGCGGTTGACCACGGCCAGCGCGTTGTAGTCGCTGCGCTTGGTGTACTCACGACGCGGCAGCGGGCGCCAGCTCAGGTCGCTGGTCCAGCTCGGCACATTGTTGGTGTACGTCCATTTGCCGGTGCCACAGTAGCGCGGTGCATCGCTCACTTCATACACGCACTGGGTCCAGGCGCCCTGGTTCACCGCTGCGGGAATGCGGCGTACCTGCCAGGTCTGGTCGGCACTGAACTCGAAGCGGTTGGGCGCTTCGTAGACCCAGTCCTGGCGCCAGTGCTTGGTGATGTGGCCGCTCTTCTCATCGAGCAACAGGTGCTGCAGCACGATGCGCTGCGGGGTGTCCTCGACCACGATGACCACTTCGCTGCCGCCGCTGCGCATCGCCGGCGCACGCTCGTAGCCGGGCTTGAGCAGCACGGTCTCGTCGAACGCGAAGTCGACGGTGTACTCGCCCTGCATGGCCAGGATGCTGTCGTGGTCGCGGGCGATGTCGGAGAGCTGCGCGCTGGCCACGCCGCTGGCAGCGAGCAGCAGCATGACGCTGGCTGTCTGGAACTTCATCGGGTCTTCCTTCGGGGTTGCAGGTTCGTTGAGAGGCCGTCCAGGGCCGTCGGGCGTTCCATCAGGAAAGGATCACAGGCGGATCAGCGGCAGGTCGCCGGGGATACGCGGTGCCGGCCGGCGCGCGGCGTCGGCGCAGCAGCAATCGTCGATCGCCAGCTCGCCTTCGGCACCTTCCAACCGCGCGATGCGACGCGCGGTGGCCGCGCCCAGCGAGGACAGGGTCGACAGGCTGGCCGCCAGGGTGCGGCCCTCGTCCGCGGCATGCAGGCGCAGCGTGCACAGGCGCCAGCGCTGGCCACCGACGTGCCCGGCCAGGCGACGCCACAGGCGTTCGCCGACACTGCCATCGCGGTCGTGCTGCGGGCCCGGCGGCAGCGCCGCGACCAGCCGGTCCCAAGCCAGGAAATCGCTGTCGGGCAGCAGGTACAGGCGCCACACGCAGCGGCCGCGGGCATCAAGGAAACACAGGCTTTCGCGTATGCCCTCGCTGTCCACGCCCTGGCAGGCGTGCACGCGCACCGCCTGGCGCCAGCCACCCAGCTCGTTGCCGTCGGCGCGGTACAGGCACAACACAGTGCCGAGCGTGGCCAGCTGTGCCGGGGTCGGCCAGGCCGCGCTGCCCTGCACGGCGATGGCGTCATTCCTGCGTGCGGACAAGGCTCGGCTCATGAGGTCACCAGGAAACTGCGAGGCTGGCGGAAAGGGTGCGGCCCGGGCTGGTGTAGCGATCCAGCACACGGCTGGTCGGCGACAGCGTCGAACCCACGTTGGACCAATCGATGTAGCGCTTGTCGCCCAGGTTGAACACGCCGACGTTGAAGGTCGCGCCCGGGGCGAAGTTCCAGTGCGCCATCAGGTCGGCCACGCCGTAGCCGGCCGGGCGGTACACCGTCGCTGCAGTGACGCGGTCCTTGCGCTTGACGAAGGTACCGGCCAGTTCGACGCCCCAGGCGTCGGCGTCGTACATCAGGCCGACGGTGCTGCGCAGCGGGTCGACCGAATCCAGCGGAGTGTCCTCGGTCTTGTTGTCACCGCGCGACCAGGCCACCGAGCTGCGCAGCGCCCAACCCTGGAGCGCCGGGTTGATCTGACCGAAGTCAACGCCAGCCTTCAGTTCAGCACCGTAGATGCGCGCATCGGCGATGTTGCGCGACTGGAACACCATCAGGCCCTGCGCGTTGGTACCGACCAGCGACTGCGACTCGATGAAGTCCTTGTACTCGTTGTAGTAGCCGCTGACGCTGACGTAGGCGGCCGATGACAGGAAGCGCAGGCCCAGCTCCAGGCCGTCGCTGGTTTCCGGCTTCAGGTCCGGATTGGGGATGGCGGTGTAACCGAAGGCGAAGTTGGTGAAGCCCAGGTTGACGTCGTTGTACGGCGGCGAGCGGAAACCATGCGAGTAGCCGGCGAACAGCGACCATTCGTCGGTGAAGCGATAGACCATGCCCAGCTTCGGCGAAACGCTGGTCTTGGTCAGCCTGGCCACCGCAACGCCGGGATTGTCGTCGGCGAAGATGCTGTCCACTTCCGGCTTCAGTTCGTAGCGGTCCACGCGCACGCCCGGCACCAGCGACAGCTTGCCGCCGGACATGCGCATTTCATCCTGCGCATACAGGCCCAGCTCGGTGGTCTTGCTGATCGGGAAATCGCGTACCGGGAAGGCGTCGGGCAGGATGGTGGTGCTGGTCTGGCCATTGGCCAGAACCTGATAGCCATCGCGCTTCTGGCGGATCTCGGTACGCGCGCCTTCGAAGCCGTAGGTGAGCGCATGTTCGACACTGCCGGTGCTGAACGCCTTGTTGAATTGTGCCTGCAGGCCGTACACGCGCTGGTCGAAGTTGAACTCGCGGTGGCGGCGGCTGCGGTTGGCGCGGTCTTCGTCGGTGATCTGGTTGGTCTCGCTGTGCTGGGTATACAGCTGCCAATGCAGGTTGTCGGCGAAGCCCTTGTCCAGCGCATCCATTTCATGGGCGAACGACACGCGGGTGCGGTTCTGCGTGTCGCGCGCCTTCATGCCGGTGGTGGTGGTGCGGTCGATCGAGGACAGCACGTTGGTATCGGTGGTGTCTTTGTTGCCTTCCACGGTCAGGCGGAAACGCTGGTCCTCGCTCGGTGCATAGACCAGCTTGGCCAGGCCACTGCGACCGTCGCGGTCCTGCGGGTTGGGCGCGGTACGGGTGTTGTCGAGGCTGCGCACATCGCCCTTGTTGCCGGTTTCCTGGCCCTGGCGATGGTTGATGTTGACCATGCCGCTCCAGTGTTCGCCGCCGAACGCGCTGGTCACGCCGCCGAGCAGGCCCTTCCACTCACCGTCGTAGCCGAACTTCAGGCCGACGTAGCTGTCCTTGCCATCCTTCAGATAATCGGCCGGATCCTTGGTGACGAAGGCCACCACACCCCCGAGCGCGTCGGACCCGTACAGCGAACTGGCCGGGCCGCGCACGATCTCCACACGCTTGAGCGTGTCCAGATCGGTGAAGTTGCGGTTGGCGTTGGAGAACGAGCCGATGTTGAAGCTGGTGGGCATGGCGATGCCATCGGTCTGCACGCGCACGCGGTTGCCGTCCAGGCCACGGATGCGGATGCTGCCAAGGCCGAAGCGCGCGGCGCTGCGGCTGACCGACAGGCCCGGCTCGTAGCGCAGCAGATCCTTGATGTCCTGCACCAGGTGCCGGTCCATCTGCTCGCGGTCGATGACATCGACGGTGGCCGCCACGTCACTCACTGCCCGCTCGGTGCGGGTGGCGGTGACCTGCACGCGGTCGAAGTCGCGCGCATCGGGCGCGGCGGTGGCCGCGGCAGCAGCATGGGCGGACAGCGGCAGGGCCATCCAGACGGCGAGGCAAAGGGCGGTAGGGCGGGTCATCGGGTTCGTTCGGTCAGGCAGGGGAACCCCCGGTTACCGGCACACCCGGGAGGTGCACGCGGTAGACCGAGGGGGAGAGAGCGGGCGCGGACGGGTCGCCCACCCTGCCGGCGCTGCCGGCAGGAGGGAGGGAGGCGGGCGACCAGGCCGCGGTTACTTGGTCAGGATCAGCTTGTCGTTGCTGGTGTGCCGCAGGCGGTAGAAGCGGTCGCCGTGCTGGATCAGGATTTCACGACGGCCCTTGAGCAGGGCTTCGCTGTCGATCACCTCTTCCGGCGGAACGACACGGACCGGGCGATCGCGGAGGGTCAGCGTTTCGGGGCGCAGCAGTACAGGTTGAGCATTCATGAGCATCTGGACTCGTGCGAGGGACGAGTCAAATGATAATGATTCTCAGTTGACAATCAACAACCATTCTCAATTTGATTGATGGGATTAATGATCGAATTCGAAAATTCAATAGGTGTCATCAATCAAAAGATGGCGCGGCGCTTTTGTAGAGTCGAGCCATGCTCGACTGCTCCTGGCACCGTCGCCTGGCAACGCCCGCGCTGCGCGCGGAGTCGAGCATGGCTCGACTCTACAAAGACCTGGTCAACCTGAAGTCCAGCATGGCTCGACTCCGCAAAGGGCTGTCAGGCGAAGACGGCCTCGACCTGCGCCCAGCCAGCCGCATCGACCTGCTCCAGCACCTCCAGCGCCTGCAGGTTCTGCAGCAGCTGGCTGACCCGGCTGGCGCCGAGGATCACGCTGGAGACGTTCGGATTGCGCAGGCACCAGGCAATCGCCAGCGTGGCCGGGGCGTGGCCCAGCTCACGCGCCGCTTCGCTGAAGCGGCGCACCTGGGCCAGGCGGGCCTCGGAGTCGTCACCCAGCACCAGCGCCTGCAGCCACTCCATGCCCTCGCGGCCCAGCCGCGCATCGGCCGGAATGCCCTGGTCGTACTTGCCGGTCAACAGGCCCGAGGCCAGCGGCGAGAAGATGGTGGTGCCCAGGCCGGCACCGGCATACAGCGGCGCATACTCGACCTCGACGCGTTCGCGGTGCAGCAGGTTGTACTGCGGCTGCTCCATCGACGGGCCCTGCAGGTTGCGCGCCTGCGCGATGTCCAGCGCCTGCTGGATCTGCGCCGCCGACCACTCCGAGGTGCCCCAGTAAAGGATCTTGCCCTGCCGCACCAGCGTATCCATGGCATGCACGGTCTCGGCGATCGGCGCGTCCGGATCCGGGCGATGGCAGTAATAAAGGTCCAGGTAGTCCACCCGCAGGCGCTTGAGCGCGGCATGGCAGGCGTCGGTCACATGCTTGCGCGACAGGCCGCGCTGGGTTGGCCGTGGGTCCCTGGCGCTGCCGAAGAACACCTTGCTGGAGACACAGATGCCGTCGCGCGGCAGGCGCAGGTCGGCGATCACATCGCCCATCACCTGTTCGGCGCGGCCGTTGGCATAGCCCTCGGCGTTGTCGAAGAAGTTGACGCCGTGGTCCCAGGCGGCAGCCACCAGGTTGCGGGCCTCGTCGCGCGGGATCTGGTCACCGAACGTCACCCAGGCGCCGAAGGACAGGGCGGAAATCGGCAGGCCGGTGGAGCCCAGGCGGCGGTATTGCATGCGAATCTCCTGCTGCGGGCCCGCATCCGGGCCGGGATCGAGCCCCATTCTACCTGCCGCCGCCGGCCGCAAGCCCTTGCCGTTGCTGGCCTGATCGGTACCGATGGGCGCGCGCACGCTGCTTTTTCTTGCCCCGGCCCCTGCCCTGCACTAGGCTTCCCGTTTTTCGCGACGCCCCAGGGGAGTCACTCACATGGTCGAAGGTTTGGGCAGGATCGGCTTCGGCCTGTTCGGGTTGGCGGTGCTGATCGGCATCACCTGGTTGTTTTCCAGCAACAAGCGTGCGGTTGACTGGAAGCTGGTTGCCACCGGTATCACCCTGCAGATCGCCTTCGCGGCGCTGGTGATCCTGGTGCCGGGCGGGCGCGACGTGTTCGATGCGCTGGGCAAGGGCTTCGTCAAGGTCCTGAGCTTCGTCAACGAGGGTTCGGGCTTCATCTTCGGCTCGTTGATGGACACCAAGAACTACGGCTTCATCTTCGCCTTCCAGGTGCTGCCGACCATCATCTTCTTCTCGGCGCTGATGGGGGTCATGTACCACCTCAACGTCATGCAGGCGATCGTGCGCGTGATGGCCTGGTCGATCACCAAGGTGATGCGCGTGTCCGGCGCGGAAACCACCAGCGTCTGCGCCAGCGTCTTCATCGGCCAGACCGAGGCGCCGCTGACCGTGCGCCCGTACATCGCCAGGATGACACAGTCCGAGCTGCTGACCATGATGATCGGCGGCATGGCGCACATCGCCGGCGGCGTGCTGGCGGCCTACGTCGGCATGCTCGGCGGTGGCGACCCGGTGCAGCAGGCCTTCTATGCGAAGCACCTGCTGGCGGCGAGCATCATGGCCGCACCGGCCACCCTGGTCGTGGCCAAGCTGCTGATTCCGGAAACCGGCACCCCGCTGACCCGCGGCACGGTGAAGATGGAAGTCGAGAAGACCTCCAGCAACATCATCGACGCGGCCGCTGCCGGTGCCGGTGACGGCCTGAAGCTGGCGCTGAACATCGGCGCGATGCTGCTGGCCTTCATCGCCCTGATCGCACTGCTGAACGCCCCGCTGACCTGGATCGGCGATGTGACCGGCCTGGCCGCTGCCATCGGCAAGCCGACCAACCTGTCGACCATCTTCGGTTACGTGCTGGCCCCGATTGCCTGGGTGATCGGTACCCCGTGGGCTGATGCCACCACCGTCGGTTCGCTGATCGGCCAGAAGGTCGTGATCAACGAGTTCGTGGCCTACACCGAGCTGTCGCAGATCGTGAACGGCCAGGTGGCGGGCGTGAGCCTGTCCGACGAAGGTCGCCTGATCGCCACCTACGCGCTGTGCGGCTTTGCCAACTTCAGCTCGATCGCGATCCAGATCGGCGGCATCGGCGGCCTGGCGCCGGAACGTCGCCACGATCTGGCCAAGTTCGGCCTGCGCGCGGTGTTGGGCGGTACCATTGCCACCTTCATGACGGCGACCATCGCCGGCGTGCTGACGCACTTCAGTTGAACCCCTGGTTGAGAAAAGATTTCCTATGAGCAGCAGTGTCGTTGTCGTCGGTTCCTTCAATGTCGATCACGTGTGGCGGTGCGAGTCGCTGCCGGCACCGGGTGCGACCATTGCCGGCCGCTACAGCACCGGCCCCGGTGGCAAGGGCTTCAACCAGGCGGTCGCGGCCTGCCGCGCCGGCGCCGACACGCACTTCGTGTGCGCGCTGGGCGATGACGCCGGTGGCGCCACCGCGCGCGAACTGGCCGCGCAAGATGGCTTCGGCCTGATTGCCGAAGCCAGCAGCGAGCCGACCGGCACTGCGGGCATCTATGTGGACGCGCGCGGCCGTAACACCATCGTGATCGGCCCGGGCGCCAACGCCGCGCTCAGCACCGACTTCCTGCAACAGCAGCAGGCATTGCTGACCGGCGCCAAGGTGGTGCTGGTACAGCTGGAATCGCCGGTGCAGACCATCGAAGCGGCGCTGGCCACGGCCCGCGAGGCCGGTGTCACCACCGTGCTCAACACCGCACCGGCCGACGCGCCCTCGACCATCGGCCTGCTCAAGCTGGCCGATGTGATCACCCCGAACGAGACCGAGTTCGCCGCGCTGCTCGGCCGCCATGTCGGTGAGCGCGTGGATGCCAACGATGTCGCCGCGCTGGATGGCGCCAGCCTGCATGCGCTGTGCCGCAAGCTGGTCGGCAACGGTACCGTGGTGGTGACCCTGGGTTCGGTGGGCGTGTTCGTCTCGCATGCCGACGAGAACCTGCGCGGCGATACCCAGCCGTACTACCGCGTCGGCGCCGAGCAGGTGCAGGCCATCGACACCACCGGTGCCGGTGATGCCTTCAACGGTGCGCTGGCCGCGTCGCTGGCGCAGGTGGCCGACGCCCCGTTCGCCCGCCACGTGCGCTTTGCCAACCAGTTCGCCGGTCGCTCGACCGAGAAGGAAGGCGCTGCAGCGGCGATGCCGCGCTTCACCCCGGCCGACGCCGAAGCCAAGTAATTCCACGCCACGCGTGGATGACAAGGCCCGGGTGCACAGGCACCTGGGCCTTTCTTTTGCACATTGCCCAGCCCCTGCGACCGCCTGTCGCATTGCCCACATCCTGCCCCTCGCTCACGATCCGCGCAGCTTCCTTGCACGGGCAGGACATGGACGGATTCCCCTGGTTGCTGGTCGCGGCCGCAGGCAGTGCCGCTGCGGCGCTGCTGCATATCGGCTGCATCGCCTTCGGCGCCGCGTGGTACAGGTACTTCGGTGCCGGCCAGCGCGGGTCCGGCTCGCGCATGCGGGGCACTGGTGGCCGCCGCTGATGACCGCCGGCATCACTGCCGTGCTGGTGGCCTGGACCCTGTACGCACTGGCCGCCGCGGGCTGGCATTCGCCGCTGCCGGCCAGCCGCCTGGTCCTGCCCGCCATCGCTGCCTTGCTGCTGCTGCGCGCCGCGATGGGCTTCGGCCTGGCGCTGTTCCGGCCGGGGTACAACGGCCGGCGCTTCTGGGTGGTCAGTTCGCTGGCCTGCCTGGGCCTGGGGCTGGCCTTCGCCCTGGGTACCCGCCAGGCCTGGCAGAGCCTGGGTTAGCCACCTACCATCGCCCGCCCTTGGGGGCGGCGGAAGCAACCGTCAAGCATCTGCTGATGCCGGTACGGCATGAGGTCGGTGCCGATCGGCCTGAACCCGGGGCCCGCCGACACCGCCCAGGCCGCGCCCGCGCTCTACAATGGGCGCATGCAGATCGGCCCGTACACCATTGCCCCCAACGTCGTGCTGGCGCCCATGGCCGGCGTCACCGACAAGCCCTTCCGCCTGCTGTGCAAACGGCTGGGCGCGGGACTGGCCGCCTCGGAAATGACCATCAGCGACCCGCGCTTCTGGAACACGCGCAAGTCGATCCACCGCATGGACCATGACGGCGAACCGGCACCGATCAGCGTACAGATCGCCGGCACCGAGCCGCAGCAGCTGGCCGAGGCCGCGCGCTACAACGTCGACCACGGCGCGCAGATCATCGACATCAACATGGGCTGCCCGGCCAAGAAGGTGTGCAACGCCTGGGCCGGCTCGGCGCTGATGCGCGACGAGCAGCTGGTGGCGCGCATCCTCGAAGCCGTGGTCAACGCGGTGGACGTGCCGGTCACGCTGAAGATCCGTACTGGCTGGGATTGCGACCACCGCAATGGCCCGGTCATTGCCCGCATTGCCGAAAACAGCGGCATCGCCGCGCTTGCCGTGCACGGCCGCACCCGCGACCAGCATTACACCGGCCAGGCCGAGTACGCCACCATCGGTGAGATCAAGGCCGCACTGCGCATTCCGGTGATCGCCAACGGCGATATCGATTCGCCGCAGAAGGCCGCCTACGTGCTGCAGCAGACCGGCGTGGACGCGGTGATGATCGGCCGTTCCGCACAGGGCCGGCCGTGGATCTTCCGCGAAGTGGCGCATTACCTGGCCACCGGCGAGGAACTGCCGCCGCCATCGCTGGCGGAAGTGCGCGACATCCTGCTCGGCCACCTGCATGCGCTGCACGCGTTCTACGGCGAACCGCAGGGCGTGCGCATCGCGCGCAAGCACCTGGGGTGGTATGCCAGGGACCGGCCGGAGAATGCCGCTTTCCGTGCGGTGGTCAACCGTGCCGAAGACCCGCAGAGCCAGATCGCGCTGACCACCGAGTACTTCGACCGCCTGATTGCCGGGGAACCGGCGCTGCCTTCGGCGGCCTGAGCCACCAATCCTGCGTTTCCGGACAGTCGAGCCTGCTCGACGCTACAAGAGCCCGCCTCCATGACCCCGCCGATCTCCTCTCCGACCTACCTGCACGGGTTTTCCGGCACCGAACAGCAGCGCCTGATGACCCAGGCGCGCCTGCTGGAATCGAGCATCTTCGGCCAGATCGACTACAGCGGTGCACGGCGCCTGCTGGAAGTCGGCAGCGGCGTCGGTGCGCAGACCGAGATCCTGCTGCGCCGCTTCCCCGAGCTGCACGTGACCGGCGTGGACCTGAGCGAGACCCAGCTGGCCACCGCGCGCGAGAACCTGGCGCGCACCCCGTGGTGCAGCGACCGCTACACCCTGCAGCAGGCCGATGCCGGTGAGCTGCCATTCGAGGCGCGCAGCTTCGATGCGGCGTTCCTGTGCTGGGTGCTGGAACACGTCCCCTCCCCTGCCCGCGTGCTGAGCGAAGTGCGCCGCGTGCTGGCACCGGGTTCGCCGGTCTACATCACGGAAGTGATGAATGCCTCGTTCCTGCTCGACCCGTACTCGCCGCACATCTGGCGTTACTGGATGGCCTTCAATGACTTCCAGTACGACCATGGCGGCGATCCGTTCGTCGGCGCCAAGCTGGGCAACCTGCTGCTGGCCGGTGGCTTCCGCGACGTGCATACCGAGATCAAGACCATCCACCTGGACAACCGCGAACCGGCACGTCGCAAGACCATGATCGCGTTCTGGGAGCAGCTGCTGCTGTCGGCGGCCGACCAGCTGCTGCAGGCCGGCTCGGTGGACGAGGACACCGTGGAAGGCATGCGCCGCGAGTTCCGCCTGGTGCAGAACGACCCGAATGCGGTGTTCTTCTACTCGTTCGTGCAGGGCCGCGCCACGGTGTATTGATCCGGTGTTCTGCTGCCGATTGAGGGCGTAGAGCCACGCCATGCGTGGATCCACTGATCAATGCACGGCGGTGTGGTCGGCCGCGCCCGGCGCCGCCGCCGGCTCCTGCCAGATCCGCTGCCACATCGCCGCCAGGCGGCGACCGGCGTCGGCACGCGCGGCGGGACTGCTGTAGTCCACCCGCACCTGCTCGGGAACGATCGCCCGCCACTGCCCGTCGGCCTGCCCGGCCACGACGAAATTGAAGGTGTAGTCCGGCTCCAGCCCCATACGCAGGTCGCTCAGCACCAGCCTTCCGTCCACGACCTGCGCACGCATGAAGCCACGGTTGAACCATTGCAGCTGCTGCACCGCCGGGATGGCCTGCGCTTCGCGCAAGGCCTGTACGTTGGACGCATGGCCTTCGAACCGCATCGGCCCGTGGTCGGCCAGCAGCGAACGGTCAGCCACCACGTAGCCGCTGGGTGTCATCGCCACCACCCGCCACAGCAGGGTGTTGAACGGCATCGGCACCGAGAAGCGCGGCGCATCGCCCAGGCCCATCGCGGCCAGGCTCTGCTGCGCGGCCCGATCGACCTGCGCCTTGGCGATCAGCCCCCAGCCCAGGTAGCCACTGCTGAGCAGCAACGCCGCGCCCAGCACCTTGCCCGCCCAGGGCCGCGCACGACCGAACCAGGCCAGCACGCAGCCCAGCAGCAGCCACACCGTGTAGCCGGGGTCGATGATGAAGACGCTGGAGCCCATGGTTGGGTGTGGCCGCAGCGGCCACCACAACTGGGTACCGTAGACGGTGAACGCATCCAGCACGGGATGGGTGACCAGCGCCAGCTGGATCGCCCAGAACCAGCGCAGCGGTGACTGCGCGACCCGGCCGTTGCCGAAGCGCTTGAACAACCACCAGATCAGTGCGGCCACCCAGGGCAGCACCAGCAGCGAATGGCTGAAGCTGCGGTGTTCGGTCATGTTCGCCACCGGGTCGGCCGCAGTGAAGCCAAGCCACAGGGCGTCGAGGTCCGGCAAGGTGCCGAGCGCGGCACCGGCCAGCAGGGCCGCGCGGCGATGGCCGGGCGGAGCGATGGCAGCAGCGACTGCGCCACCGAGCACGATCTGGGTCAATGAATCCATGGGCCGATGCTAGCGGCTTGCGCGCGGTGTATGTAGAGCCGAGCCCATGCTCGGCTGCTCTTCGTTGCGCGTAACGTCAGCCGAGCATGGACTCGGCTCTACAGCGGGACGGACGCGGGCTATGCCGCTTGCGACAACCGCGCGCCGGGCAGTTCCAGCAGGGTCTGGCCGCTGTGGTCGAGCAGGCGCAGCGCGCCGTCGTGGTCTTCGACCAGCGCGGTCAGGCTTTCCACCCAGTCACCATCGTTGGCATAGACCAGGCCATCGCGTTCGACCAGCGCGGCGCGGTGGATATGCCCGCAGACGATGCCGTCCAGGCCGCGTCGACGCACGTCGTCCAGCCCGGCCTGCACGAAACGCTCGATGTAGCGTTCAGCGGCGCCACTGCGCTTCTTCAGGAACTCCGACAGCGACCAGTAGCGCATGCCCAGCCGCCGCCGCACTGCATTCAAGGCCTGGTTGCCGGTGAGGATGCGGTAATACAGCCAGTCGCCGAATTTTTCCTGCAGGCCGCCGAAGTGGGTCACGCCGTCATACTCGTCGCCGTGCGCGACCAGCAGCCGGCGGCCATCGGCGGTCACGTGGATGGCGCGGCGGCGCACCTGCATCGCCGGCAGCATCAGACCGCAGACCTGGCGCAGCGAAGCATCGTGGTTGCCCGGAATGTAGATGATCTCGGTGCCGGCACGGCGCAGCGCGTGCAGCGCCTGGATGACCTCGCTGTGCGACTGCCGCCAGGTGGCACGGCGGTGCGCCATCCACCACAGGTCGATGATGTCGCCCACCAGGTACAGCCGTTCACAGCGCAGCTGCGAGAGGAATCGCGCCAGCTCGATGGCATGGCAATGGCGCGAGCCCAGGTGCACGTCGGAGACGAACACTGCGCGCCGGCGCGGCGACAGGTTCGCCAGCGTGCTCATGCCGGCGTCCCCGCGTCGCGCAGGTAACGTTTGCGCTTGTTCGGCCGGACCGCGCACAGGTCCACCTCGATCAAGCCGTCGATCGAATCGCTGAAGTCAGGGTCGACGCCGAACGCAAGGAAACGCGCGCCTCCGGGTTCGCACAGATCGGTGTACTGGCGGTACAGCGTGGGGACGCCGGTACCGAGCGCAGCCAGGTTGGCCTTCAGCACGTCGAACGCAGCGCTTGCATCCAGCTCACCGAAACTGGGCGGCGCAGCGAAGTACTGGAAGGGGCGGTTCGATTCGGCCAGGCCCGCGCTACCGCTGTAATAGCGCTGGTAGTACGCCACCAGCTGCTCGCGTGCGTCGCGCGGCAGCGCCGCACTGATCGACACCGCGCCGAACAGGTAGCGGATCCCCGGCCGGCACTGCAGGTAGGCACCGATGCCCTGCCACAGGTAGTCCAGGCTGCGGCTGCCCCAGTAATCGGGCACCACGAAGCTGCGGCCCAGTTCCAGGCCCTCGGCGATGTGGGTGATGGCATCGTCGGAATAGCGGAACAGCGACGCGCTGTAGAGCCCGGACAGGCCGTGCCGGGCCAACGCGTGGGCACCACGCATGATCCGGTACGCGCCAGCGATGCGCTGCGCGGCGGCGTCCCAGATCACGATGTGCTCGTACTGCGGGTCGTAGTTGTCGAGGTCACGGCTGCGGCCGGTGCCCTCACCCACCTGGCGGAAGGTCAGTTCGCGCAGGCGGCCCAGTTCCAGCAGCAGTGGCGAATCGGCAGTGCAGGTGGCCAGCAGGATCTGCTTGCCGTCGGCGGTCTGGCCCAGCTGGGTGGCGGCAGCAATGCCAGCGGCGACCTGCGAAGGTGGCACCGGGGCGGCCAGCGGCTCAGGGCCCGCGCAGGCAGCGGCATTGCCGGCCGCGCCATTGCGGCCCAGCGCATAGAGTGCGCGGCGTACCGCCAGCAGTTGGGCACCCGGGTCACCGCCATCGCCCAGCCGCATCGGCTCGCCGATGCTCAGCCGCAGCGGGCGGCCACGACGGGTGAACATCTCGCGCGCCAGCAGCGCGGTACCGGCCGGCTTGAACAGGGTCGAGGCGCCATAGAACAGTGCCGAGTTGCGCGCTTCCACCCGCACCGGCAGCACCGGCGCACCGGCGGCACGGGCAAAGCGGACGAACCCGCGCTGCCAGCGGCCATCGCGGATGCCGCGCAGCGACAGGCGCGAGACCTCGCCAGCCGGGAACACGATCACGCACTGCTCGGCGGCCAACGCCTGCTCCACCGCATGCAGACTGCCGCGCTGCGCCTTGCCGCCCAGGATGCGCACCGGCAACAGCAGATCCTGCAGCGGAGCGATCGCCCCCAGCAGGTCGTTGGCCACGATCCGCACATCGCGGCGGATACGGCCGACTGCGTCCAGCAAGGCCAATGCGTCCAGCGCCCCGGAAGGGTGGTTGGCGACAATCAGCAGGCGGCCGGTGGCCGGAATCTTCGCCAGCGCAGCCGGATCCACCTGGTACTGGCCGCCGATGAACTCCAGGCCGGCGGCGACGAAACCGAAGCCGCGCAGGCCTGAGCTGCGCTGCAGGAAGGCTTCGATCTGGTCCAGGCGCGACCAGCGGCCGACGCTGCGCAGCAGCGGCCGTGCCAGCTGGCCACGGCGGCCATGGAACCAATCGGGGAAACGTTGCTGGAGACGCTGTTCGAGTTCCTGCATGGCGGATCCACTGATGCCCGGCGGCCGGATTGGCCGACAGCCTGCGCCCGGCAGGCGGCAGCCAGATGGCGGTTTCGGGGCAGAACGATGACGGCCGGCCCTCTTGACGGCCGGGTCGCGGCCTGCGCGGTCGGGGGTTGGGCAGCCCCGTCTGTTGTCACGCTGGTGGAACACTGGGCCTCGAGGCTGGCCCCCAATCCCGTCGTGACGGCCCCTGCCGGGCCTACGCGGGCTTAACCACCGGCAACCGGTACCGGTTCACAATGCACAGGCGGCGCACCCCGTGTATCATGCGCGCCCATCTTTCCATCCGAATCAAGGGATATTACGCCTGATGTCCAGCTATCTCTTCACCTCCGAGTCGGTCTCCGAAGGCCATCCGGACAAGGTTGCCGACCAGATCTCCGATGCGGTGCTGGACGCGATCCTGACCCAGGACCAGCGCGCCCGCGTGGCCTGCGAGACCATGGTCAAGACCGGCGTTGCCATCGTGGCCGGTGAAATCACCACCAGCGCCTGGATCGACCTGGAAGCGCTGACCCGCAAGGTCATCACGGACATCGGTTACGACAGCTCCGACGTCGGCTTCGACGGCGCCACCTGCGGCGTGCTGAACCTGATCGGCAAGCAGTCGCCGCACATCGCCCAGGGCGTGGACCGCAAGAAGCCGGAAGAAATGGGCGCTGGCGACCAGGGCCTGATGTTCGGCTATGCCACCAACGAGACCGACAGCTACATGCCGGCCGCGATCCACCTGTCGCACCGCCTGGTCGAGCAGCAGGCCAAGATCCGCAAGAAGAAGAACTCGCCGCTGTCGTGGCTGCGCCCGGACGCCAAGAGCCAGGTCACCCTGCGCTATGAAAACGGCGTGGTCTCGGCCATCGACGCCGTGGTCCTGTCGACCCAGCACGCCCCGGGCATCAAGCAGAAGGACCTCATCGAGGCCGTCCGCGAAGAGATCATCAAGCCGGTGCTGCCGGCCAAGTGGCTGCACAAGGGCACCAAGTTCCACATCAACCCGACCGGCAAGTTCGAGATCGGCGGCCCGGTGGGCGACTGCGGCCTGACCGGCCGCAAGATCATCGTCGACACCTACGGCGGCTGGGCCCGTCACGGTGGTGGTGCTTTCTCCGGCAAGGACCCGTCCAAGGTCGACCGCTCGGCCGCCTACGCGGCCCGCTACGTCGCCAAGAACGTGGTTGCCGCCGGCCTGGCCGACCGTTGCGAAGTGCAGGTCTCCTACGCCATCGGCGTGGCTGAGCCGACCTCGATCTCGGTCACCACCTTCGGCACCGGCAAGATCAGCGACGACAAGATCGAGAAGCTGATCCGCAAGCACTTCGACCTGCGCCCGTACGGCATCATCAAGATGCTGGACCTGATCCACCCGATGTACCAGCAGACCGCGGCCTATGGCCACTTCGGCCGCAAGCCGAAGGAGTTCAGCTACCTCAACGGCGAAGGCGAGACCGTCAACGCCACGGCCTTCTCCTGGGAGAAGACCGACCGCGCCGCCGCCCTGCGCGCCGATGCGAAGCTGAAGTAAGCAACACGAAGGGCCGCTCACGCGGCCCTTCTGCTTTCTGTAGAGCCGAGCCCATGCTCGGCTTTCTTTTTCCTGCGACAAGAGCAGCCGAGCATGGGCTCGGCTCTACAAGAGCTACGCCACGCCGATACAATCGCCGCATGTCGACCGAACTGAAAACCCACCAGCTGTCCATGACCGTGCTGATGTCGCCGGAGATGGCCAATTTCTCCGGCAAGGTCCACGGTGGCGCGATCCTGCGGCTGCTCGACCAGGTCGCCTATGCCTGTGCCAGCCGCTACGCCGGCAGCTACGTGGTCACCCTGTCGGTGGACCAGGTGATGTTCCGCCAGCCCATCGCGGTGGGCGAGCTGGTCACCTTCCTGGCCTCGGTGAACTACACCGGCACCTCATCGATGGAGATCGGCATCAAGGTGGTGGCCGAGGACATCCTCAAGCGCAGCGTGCGCCACGCCAACAGCTGCTTCTTCACGATGGTGGCGGTGGACGAGGAAGGCCGGCCGACGCCGGTACCGCCACTGCAACCGGCCACCTCCGACGAGAAGCGCCGCCAGGCGGCCGCACAGATCCGCCGCCAGCTGCGCCAGGAAATGGAACAGCGCCACCTGGAACTGCTGGCGTCGAACCCGCCGTCGCCGGAGGAGTGAGGGCGTGCGGGGCACGCCCCGCACCCACCGAGGCAGGTAGCGCCGGGCCATGCCCGGCGGATACGCATCACCCGGTGTTCTGCACACCCTGCGAAACACCGTTCACGCACGCCACGAGCGCGCGCAGCAGATCGTCATCCTCGCGTCCGCTGGCCCGCCAACGCTGCAGCAGATCCACCTGCAGCACGCTGATCGGATCGACGTAGGGATTGCGCAGGCGGATCGACAGCGCCAGCCGCGCATCGTGGTCCAGCAGCGTCTGCTGGTCCATCAACGCCAGCAGCCAGTGCCGGGTGAGCTCCAGTTCACGCTGCACCTGCGGGAAGAAACGCCCATGCAGGTCGCCCGACAACAGCGAGAACTGCTCGGCGATGGTGATATCGCCCTTGGACAGCACCATCGCGATGTCGTCCAGGAAGGTGCGGAAGAACGGCCAGTCCCGCGCCATATCGCGCAGGGTCTGTTCGTGGCCGGCATCGACCGCGGCCTGCAGGCCACTGCCCACGCCGTACCAGCCGGGAATCACCGCACGCGCCTGGCTCCAGGCGAACACCCAGGGAATCGCACGCAGGTTGCACAGCGCTGCGTCCTGGCCGAGCCGGCGCGACGGCCGCGAACCCAGCGTCATCCGCTCGATCACGTCGATCGGCGTGGCGGTACGGAAGTAATCCATGAAACCGGGCTGGCCGACGAACGCGCGATACACCTCGCTGCTGGCCGCAGCCACCGCATCCATCACCGGCCGCCAGTCATCCTCGCGCGGCTCGGCGGCACGCGGGCGCAGGCTGGCGCGCAGCACTGCACCGGTGGCCTGTTCCAGCGAGCGCAGGGCCAGCGCGCGGATGCCGTACTTGCGATGGATCACCTCGCCCTGCTCGGTCACCCGCAGGCGGCCATCGATGCTGCCGCGCGGCGACGCATCGACCGCGTGCGTGGTCTTGCCACCGCCACGGCTGATCGAACCGCCACGGCCATGGAAGAAGGTCAGGCGGATGCCGGCCTCGGCCGCCACCTCCAGCAGTTCCACCTGCGCACGCTGCAGGCCCCAGCGCGAAGCGGCAATGCCACCGTCCTTGCTGCTGTCCGAATAGCCCAGCATCACCATCTGCACGTCGTCGCGCGCACGCAGATGGGCGCGGTAGACCGGGTCGGCCAGCAGGTCACGCAGGGTGGCCGTGCCACGCTTGAGGTCATCCACGGTTTCGAACAGCGGCGCGATGTCGAGCGGCACCGAACCGCCTTCTTCCACCAGGCCGCCACGGCGTGCCAGCGCCAGCACCGCCAGCACGTCGCTGCGGTCGTGTGCCATCGAGATGATGTAGCTGCCCAGTGCATCCCCGCCATGCCGCGCACGGGCATCGGCCAATGCAGCGAACACGGCGTCGAGCCGCCGGTTGCCTTCGTCGCCGCCTTCCGGCAACGGCACCTCACCGCTGGCATGCGGTGCCAGCAGGCGCGCGCGGCCCAATGCATCCAGGCCCTCCCACGCCGGGTCGCCGCCCAGCACCGCCGCCAGCGCGCGCGCATGCACGCTCGATTCCTGGCGCACGTCCAACCGCGCCAGATGGAAGCCGAACGTCTTCACCCGCCACAGCAGGCGTTGTACGGCGAAGCCACCGGCATGCTCGCCGAGGTTCGCGCGCAGGCTGTCGAGGATCAGCTGCAGGTCGTCGATCAGTTCATCCGGGCCGGCGTAAGCGCCCTCGCCGTCTTCCAGCGTGGCCTGCAGGCGCGCGCGCATGCGATCGTTGAGCAGGCGGTAGGGCATGTCGGCATGGCGCGGGCGCGACTGCACCTGCGGCAGCAGCTGCTGGTAGTGCGCCACGCGCGCCTGCAGCGCATCGCTCACGCCCACCCGCTCGGTGGACTGGCTGAGCAGGCTGGCCAGCTGCAGCAGTTCCTTCTGGTAGCGCGCCAGTACCGCCTGCCGCTGCGCATCCAGCGTACTGCGGATGGTGTGGGCATCCACGTTCGGGTTGCCGTCCATGTCCCCGCCCACCCACGTACCGAAGCGCAGCAGGCGCGGCAGTGGCAGCTCTTCACCATAGGTATCGCGCAGCGCCTGCTGCAGAGATTCGTACAGCACCGGAATCACGCGGTACAGCACCTGCACCAGATAGAAGCCGACGTGCTCGCGCTCGTCATCGACAGTGGGCCGCACCGGCGAAGAGTCAGTGGTCTGCCACGACGCGGTCAGCGCCATGCGGAAGCGCGCAGCATCGGCGGCCGCTTCCCCCGGCGTGCGCTGGCCGTCGAGGTTGTCGACCAGGCTGGCCACCATCAGCTGCTCTTTCTCCAGCAGCGCACGGCGCACCGCTTCGGTCGGGTGCGCGGTAAACACCGGTTCGATATCGATGCGCGGCAGCCACTGCGCCAGCTCGTCCAGGCCCACGCCCTGCGCCTTCAGGTGCTGCAGCGCATCCTGCAGGCCGTCGGGCTGCGCCCCTGCCGTACCGGCACGCTGGTAGTCACGGCGGCGGCGGATGCGATGTACGCGCTCGGCAATGTTGACCACCTGGAAGTACGTGCTGAAGGCCCGCACCATGGTCTCGGCCTGCTGCGGCGTGCGCCCGGCCAGCCCTTCGGCCAGCTCCGACAGTGGTGCCTGGTTCTCGCGGCGGGCGATGGCGCGGGTGCGCACGTCCTCGACGTCGTCGAGGAAAGCCGCTGATACCTGCTCGACCAGCAGGTCACCGACCAGTGCGCCGAGCCGGCGCACGTCATCGCGAAGCGGAAGATCGGGAGAAGCAAACTCGATGCTGCTGCGGTACTCGTTCATCGGCGACGCACAGGCCTCGGTCAACGGATCCAGACCCCAAGCCTAAACCAGATTGCGCACGATGCTGCGATGCGGAAATGGTTTCATCTGCACGTATCTGCACGTATCTGCAGCAGAAGCAGCCGAGCGTGGGCTCGGCTCTACAGACATCATCACGCGCTATACCGTGTAGCGCCCGAGCCCATGCTCGGGCGGCGGCGCAGCCGCACAGGCGGCCCCTGTTGCAGGGGCCGCCCTCATGCAGGTATCAGCGCTTCTTCTTCGCCTTGCCCTGCTCGGCCGGGCCGATGGTCTGCTCCAGCCAGCGCTCGCTCTCGGCCAGCATGGTCATGATCGATTCGCGTGCGCGGTAGGCATGCGATTCGTTCGGCAGCATCACCAGCCGCGCGGTACCACCCAGGCCCTTCACCGCGGCGAACATGCGCTCGCTCTGGATCGGGAAGGTGCCGGAGTTGTTGTCGTCCACGCCGTGGATGAACAGGATCGGATCCTTGATCCTGTCGGCGTAGTTGAACGGCGCCATCTTCTGGTAGACGTCCTGCGCCTGCCAGTAGTTGCGTTCCTCGGCCTGGAAACCGAACGGGGTGAGCGTGCGGTTGTAGGCACCGCTGCGCGCGATGCCGGCCTTGAACAGGCGGGTGTGTGCCAGCAGGTTGGCGGTCATGAACGCACCGTAGGAATGGCCGCCGATGGCGATGTGATCGCGATCGGTCACGCCACGCCGCACCACTTCATCCACCGCCGCCTGCGCATTGGCCACCAGCTGTTCGATGTAGGTGTCGTTCGGCTCCTTGTCCCCCTCACCGATGATCGGCATCGACGGGCTGGCCAGCACCACATAGCCCTTGGCCAGGAACGCCTGCGGGCCCCAGTAGCTGACCGCATTGAAGCGGTACGGCGAATCGGTCACCTGGCTGGCCGCAGCCGCACTCTTGAACTCACCCGGGTAGGCCCACATCAGCAGCGGACGCGGACCATCGCGCTTCGGGTCGTAACCCGGCGGCAGCAGCAGGGTCGCGGTCAGGTCGACGCCATCCTTGCGCTTGTAGCGGATCTGCTCCTTCTGCACGCCCTTGAGCTGTGGGAGCGGATGGGCGAAATGGGTCAGCGCGCGCGGTGCGGCACCGGCATCGGCCAGCGACTGCACATAGAAGTTGGCCGGCTCATCCGGGCTTTCACGGCTCAGCAGCAGCGAGCTGCCCTGGTCGTCCAGCAGCGCCACTGGCGCGGCGTAGCTGGGCGCCTGCGAGTGGAACAGGCGGGTGGCCTTGCCCGTGGCGATGTCGAAGCGGTCCACGAACGGGCGGTCGCCCTCCGGCGAAGCACCGGCGCCGGCCAGGTACAGGCTGCTGCCATCCGGGCTGGTCTGCAGCAGCGAGCGACCACGTTCATCGCTGGCCAGCAGCGGCCGCCCCGGATCGGCATAACGGTCCTGCGCGTCACGATCCCACAGCAGGCGCGGCTCGGCACCGGCGTTGTCCGGGGCGATCAGCCAAGTCTTGGTCCTGCGGGTCTTCCACCACGACTCGGTCAGCAGGGCCAGGTCGCCACGGCCCCAGTTGATACCCACCAGACGGCTGCCGAGCTGGGCCAGGGTGACCGGCGGCTTGTCGAACGGCGCGGCCTGCATCAGCACCGCATCGCGCACCTTGGCCTCCCGGTTCGGATCACCACCGTCCTGCGCTTCGGCCCAGACCAGGGTGGCATCGGCATCACCGCGCCAGCTGATGTCGCGCACGCCGGTCACTTCGGCGTCGTTGCCGGTCGGCAGGCCTTCCACCAGCGGGCGCACCGCCACGGTATGCACCAGCTTGCCGGTGGCACGGTCGATCACTTCAATGCGGCGCGGAAAACTGCTTACCGGCACCACGTAGGAGTACGGACGCTGCACCGGCTGGCGCAGCACGAAGCGGCCGTCAGGCGACACCGAGAAGCCCATGAAGATGCCGGCCGCACCGATCGCGCGGGTACTGCCATCCAGGCCGACTTCCATCGGCTGGGTAGTAGCGTAGTAATCGAACTGGCGAGCGTCGGCTTCGTTCTTCAGCAGGTCCTGGTAGGTGCGGATCGACACCACGCCGCCGCCCTGGCGGGTCTGCTGCACGGCAGGGCCGGTCGGGACGCCGTCGGCGGCCGGGGCTGGCCCCAGGTTGGCCGGGCGGATGAACACCACCAGCCCGCGGCTGTCCGGCAGCCACTGGTAGCCGCTGCCGATCACCGTGTTCAGGCCGGCAACCAGGCGACGGGCACTGCCACCGGCCACATCCACCAGCCACAGTTCATTGGCGCCACTGGCGGCATCGACCTGGTTGAACGCCAGCCACTTCTGGTCCGGCGACCACATCACACTGGCGATCGACAGCGTGGCCGGCAGGCCACTGATCTGCCGCTCCTTGCCGTCGGCAACGTTCATCAGCCACAGCTTCTCGCCGAAGCTGAAGCGGCTGTCGGAGAACGTGCGCGGGTTGATGCGCAGGCCGGCCAGCTTCAGTTCCGGCTGCGCCACCACCTGGATCGACGGCAGCGACGGCATCTGCATCATCGCGGCCACGTCGCGGCGCGGCGACAGGAACAGCGACGGCGCGCGCGGGGCGTCGACCACCGCCTGCAGTGCGGCCGATGGCAGTTCGTAGCCATTGACGCCCTGCGCCTGCGCGGCAACGGGCTGCGAAGCGGCCGCCCAGGCCAGCGGGGCCACCGCCAGCAGCCCCATCGACAGGACCAGGCCGGTCCAGCGCCGTGTGCGGCGCGCGTGCATGCTCATCGTTCCACCTGTGTGATGCGTGAAAACACCGACCTTAACAGGCCGTGCACGCCGCCCCATCTGCCGATGGTTGGGTCATCCGGATGTCATGCCGGGGCCGCGATATAATGGGGGTTCTCCCCTGCCGAGGGGCGCTGCGACCGGATCCCACGAGGCCCGGCCAGGCTCGGTAAGGTGGCTTTGTAACAACGGCGCCCGGCTAGATGCGAGCATCCGCTCGCCCACAACCGGAGCACACGAATGAACGCTGTTGCCAAGACCTTCTCCACCGAAGGTGATTACAAGATCCGCGATATCACGCTGGCCGACTGGGGCCGCAAGGAACTGGACATCGCCGAGCACGAAATGCCGGGCCTGATGTCGATCCGCCGCAAGTACCAGGCCGAGCTGCCGCTGAAGGGCGTGCGCGTGACCGGCTCGCTGCACATGACCATCCAGACCGCCGTGCTGATCGAGACCCTGAAGGACATCGGCGCCGACGTGCGCTGGGCCTCGTGCAACATCTTCTCGACCCAGGACCACGCCGCTGCCGCCATCGCCGCCACCGGCACCCCGGTGTTCGCCTGGAAGGGCGAGACCCTGGAAGAGTACTGGGACTGCACCCTGGACGCGCTGACCTTCACCCTGGCCGACGGCACCCTGACCGGCCCGGAGCTGGTGGTCGACGACGGCGGTGACGTGACCCTGCTGATCCACAAGGGCTACGAGCTGGAAAACGGCAGCGACTGGGTCAACACCGCCTCCTCCTCGCACGAAGAACAGGTCATCAAGAACCTGCTCAAGCGCGTTGCCAAGGAGCGCCCGGGTTACTGGGGCCGCGTGGTCAAGGACTGGAAGGGCGTCTCCGAAGAGACCACCACCGGCGTGCACCGCCTGTACCAGCTGGCCCAGGCCGGCACCCTGCTGATCCCGGCGATCAACGTCAACGACTCGGTCACCAAGAGCAAGTTCGACAACCTGTACGGCTGCCGCGAGTCGCTGGCCGACGGCCTGAAGCGCGCGATGGACGTGATGCTGGCCGGCAAGGTGGCCGTGGTCTGCGGCTACGGCGACGTCGGCAAGGGCTGCGCGGCCTCGCTGCGTGCCTACGGCGCGCGCGTGATCGTCACCGAGATCGACCCGATCTGCGCGCTGCAGGCGGCGATGGAAGGCTATGAAGTCAACACCATCGAGTCGACCCTGGGCCGTGCCGACCTGTATGTCACCACCACCGGCAACCGCGACATCATCCGCATCGAACACCTGAGCGCGATGAAGGACCAGGCCATCGTCTGCAACATCGGCCACTTCGACAACGAGATCCAGGTCGACGCACTGGTGTCCTACCCGGGCATCAAGCATGTCAACATCAAGCCGCAGGTGGACAAGTACATCTTCCCGAACGGCAACGCGATCTTCCTGCTGGCCGAAGGCCGCCTGGTGAACCTGGGCTGCGCCACCGGCCACCCGAGCTTCGTGATGTCCAACAGCTTCGCCAACCAGACTTTGGCCCAGATCGACCTGTGGGCGAACAAGGACAGCTACGAGAAGAAGGTCTACCTGCTGCCGAAGAAGCTGGACGAAGAAGTGGCCCGCCTGCACCTGGAAAAGATCGGCGTGAAGCTGACCACCCTGACCCAAGAGCAGGCCGACTACATCGGCGTGCCGGTGGAAGGCCCGTTCAAGCCGGACCACTACCGCTACTGATGCCTGCGCGGTGCCGGCCAGCGGCCGGCACTACCGGCGCATGCGGGGTCGGATCCCTTTCCGCATGAAAGGGCTCTGACCCCGGCAACGGATGCAGACAGGACGGGCGCCTTCGGGCGCCCGTTCTGCGTTGCGGCACCCGGCAACCGATCCGCGCACCCTGTCACGGAGCACTAAGAAGTCGCTTGCTAGGCTTTACGCCCGCGTGGGCTGCCAACGGCAGGCCATGCGCCGGGACGCAGACACCAAAGGACAGGACATGCCGCGCAACCGTGAACGACTGAACCGGGCCATGAAGCCCCTGATGCCCCTGTGCTGGGTGGCCCTGCTGGCCGCCTGCACCCCACCTGCCGGCGAAGCCGGCGCTACGGCTCCGGCTGCGGCCAGCGGACAGGCCAGCCCCGCAGGCAAGGCCGCCGACGCGCCCGCCACGGTCGCCGACACGAGCGCTGGCTGCGCCGATGCAGCGTCGCCGGCACAGACCCTGGTCTGCAAGGACCCGACCCTGACCGGCCTGGATGCGGACGTGGGCAAGGCGGTCACTGCCGCACAGGCCACACTCGATGCAGCAGGGCAGAGCAAGCTGCACGCCGAACAGCAGCGCTGGCAGGAGCACACCCGCGACCTGTGCACCGATGCGCAGTGCCTGCAGCAGGTGTACGCCGATCGCCTCAAGGTGCTGTCCGCTACGCGTGACGGCCTGGTCGACCAGGATGCATGCGAAGCCCCTGACGGCCAGCAGCAATGCGTGGACCTGCTGGTGCTGCGCGATCCCAACAGCCAGCTGGCGAACTTCAACACGCTGCTGGGTGAGAACGGCCAGGAAGGCCGCCTGCTGGGCTGCACGGCCGCCACGAACATGGGCGGCGGCCCCAACGCCCTGCTCGCAGCCAACTGCACCCAGGAGACCTCCGCCGGCAGGCGCAACGTGCAGCTGTGCAGCAACCAGATGGTTGGCCAGTTCGCCCTCGAACCGGCGCCGGCTGCTTACGGCACCCAGGCCATCCGCCAGCTCCTCGGCTTCACCCAGCAGCACTGCGCCGGCTGACAATCGCCGGGCACGCCCGGCGCTTTACCCTCATTGAAGGACGATGACCATGGCAACGGATTCCACCCTTACGCGCGAACAGCTGTCCACGCTGTTCCTCAACACCGAGCTGGGCGGCAACACCCGCCACCTGGACCACTTCTCATACGCACAGAAAGGCGCAAGCACCTATTCGTTCGGGCTGGTGCAGTTCGATGTCGGCGGCAATCCGCAGGCCAGGCGCTTCCTGCGCGACAACGGCTTCACCGATGGCGACATCGCACTGTTGTCCCAGCAGGGCGGATTAAGCACCCAGCAGCTGGCGGCGCTCGACGCCAAGTTGCAGGCCATTCCGCAGGCCAGGATGGACGAGCTCACCAACGCCAAGCTGGACAGCGCCATCGAGCGTGTCGATCAGGCCATCGCCAAGGTGCGTGCAACCAATCCGGCCGCGGCCGATGCCATCGCCGCCAACCCGGAGTTGCAGTTGGCCATGGCGGACTATGACAACCAGTTCGGCAGCATGGGCCCGCAGTTCATCAGCTATCTGGCCGGCAATGCGGAAAAGCTGCAGGGCGGCACCGTCCAGGCCGGCAATCCGCCGACGCGCGGCGACGTGCAGAACTTCGTCGATGCCACCAAATACGGCATCCAGTCGCAGGCCGCCGTAGCCAGCCGCGATGAGCGCTTCGACCGGGCCATGGTCCAGATCGGCATCACCCCCACCCATGCTCCCTCGCACGGGTCACCTGTCACGCCTGCGGGCAACGGCGTGCTGGTCAGCGGCAGCAAGGGCGATGAGGTGCAGGCCATGCAGCAAAAGCTGTCCGACCTGGGCTACCTGGGCAAGGACGGCAAGCCGCTGGTGGCCGATGGCGATTTCGGCCCCGGCACCGTGGAAGCGGTCAAGCAGTTCCAGCGTGACCACCAGCTCACCGTTGACGGCAAGGCCGGCGGCGCAACCCTGGGGGCGCTGGAGGCGGCCACGCAGCAGCGCGCACCGGCGGCCGAGCCGACCATGGCCACCCCGGGCCACGCCGACCACCCCCGCTACCAGCAGGTCGTGGAAAAGCTGGAGGCACTGGAAGAACAGCGTCGCCAGGGCGGCCTGTCGCCGCTGTTCAATGACCGCAGCCAGCTCGAGAACGCCGCAGGCCAGGTGGCTTACGAGTCAAAGTTGGCCGGCATGAGCCAGGTCGATACCGTGCTGGCGCGGCCGGACAACCAGGGCGTGTTCGCGGTGCAGGGCCAGCTCGGCGATCCCGCCATGCACCGCACCTACGTCGACCTGTCGCAGGCGGTGAACCAGAACCTGCAGGACAGCACGCGGCAGAGCCAGGCGCTGGACAACGAGCTGTCACAGCGGCAGACCCAGGAACAGATACAGACGCAGCAATCGATGTCGCGCTGATGCTGGATGCAGCCGATCGCAGCCGGGACGGGCGCCCTTGGGCGCCCGTTCTGCATTGAGGCGCGAGTCTCGGTCAAGGCAACGCCCCTGTCCCGCGCTAGGATGCGCCCATGACTCCGGCCATCAACCTGCTCAAGCGCGAGAAGATCGCCCACACCGTGCGCAGCTATGTGCACGACGCCCACGCCGAATCCTATGGCGGCGAAGCCGTCGACAAGCTCGGCCTCGACCCGGCCCAGGTGTTCAAGACCCTGCTGGCCAGCACTGAAGCACACGAACTGCTGGTGGCAATCGTGCCGGTCGCCGGTCAGCTCGACCTGAAGGCGCTGGCCGAAGCGGCCGGCTGCAAGAAGTGCGAGATGGCCGCCGCCGACGCCGCGCAGCGTGCGACCGGCTACCTGGTCGGCGGCATCAGCCCGCTGGGGCAGAAGAAGCGCCTGCGCACGTTCCTGGATGGCAGCGCGCAGGTGTTGCCCACGCTACACGTCAGCGCCGGCCGCCGTGGCCTGGAAGTGGAACTGGCACCGGCCGATCTGCTGCGCCTGACCGCCGGCCACTACGCTGCCATCGGCAAGTCACGCTGATGCGCTGGCCGTGGTCTGCGGCGGCGCCGCCCAGGCTGGAAGACGCGCAGGCCGATGTGCTGCTGCAGGACCTGCTGTCGCGCGACGCGACGCGCATCACCGACGCCGCCCGCATCGTCGCACGACTGTTCAGTGCACCGTCGCTGGACGCATTGGCCGCGCATGTGGACCTGATTGAACGTAGCTGCCACAGCATCACCCTCGGCGGCATGCTGATCAGCAACCAGGCGCATCTGGAGGCGGCCCTGAAACGGCTGCGTCACTGGCAGGCGCACGCAGGCTGCCTGTGCGCGCTCAATCCCGGCTACCCGTTCTTCGATCCGCGCCGCTTGATCGAACAAGGGCAGATGCAGCTGCTCGCGTTGCAGGAGGCCGAGGATGGTTGGGGCGATTGCCACAACGTTGCCTGCATGCACTGCGGCCAGCATTGGCAGGCCATCGACCGCGAGTACCACTACCCGTGGTGGGAATGGAAAGCTGCCTGAAGGCCAGGCAGCCAAGCATGGCGTGGCTCTACTGCGGTCCGTACACTCACGCGATGCGTGGATGACCAATATCGCTCACGGCCGCCAGTTCGCGTTGCTCTCCCAGAACTCGACAGAACGCCGGTAGGCCTCGCGGTCCAACGGCACGCCGGAACCGCCCTCTTCCACGCCCAGCGCATTGCGCATCATCGTGATCGGCGCCATCGGCACCTCTGCCGGCTCGGCAGTATAGATACAGCCGACGATGCCCCAGTCGGCCTCGATCGGCGAGCCTTCCTTCGCCAGCTGCTCGGCGCTGTACAGGATCACCACCAGATAGTTCGCACGCGGCGACTCCACGCCCTCGAACCAGCGCACCAGCACCGGCAGTTCCTCGCGATTGCGTGCCTCGTAACCACTGCGCAGCAGATGGCGGTTGGCCTCGGTGATCGGCACGGTCAGGCAGCGCGTGCTGGTCCAGTTCTCGTAGACGAACAGTTTGCAGAACGGCGCATAGCCGTCCAGTACCTTCATCGGCGCGTGCGCGTTGAGGTGCGCTTCGAACTGTTCGGCAGTGCAGTCCTGGATCGTGTTGCCACGCGGTACGCGCGGGAACAGGCGGGGACGGGCGAAATCGGTGAGAACGATGGACATGGCGCGGCGTGATCAGGGAATCCGCTGCACAGAGTACCTGCCCACGCCGCATGGAGGGCGGGATGCCGATGGTCACTGGCATCGCCAACCGTGTTGGCGCACCCTGCAGGCGACCCCATGCAAGGATTGCCGGTTCATGGATGCACTACCCCGCTCCGCCCGTCGTCGCCGCTGGCCGCGCGTGCTGGCCTTGCTCCTGCTGGTCCCCCCCCTGTTGTTCACCGCCGCCCTGCTCTGGCCGCTGTCTGCACCACCGCTGCCCCACCCCGGCAACAGTCACGTGATCGTCAACGCACGCGTGGTGGACATCGCCCGCGGCCAGGCCAGCGAACCCACCACGGTGACCGTGCGCAACGGCACCATCACCGCCATCGGTGAAGACCCGCCGGAGACCACGTTGCCGGTTCTCGATGCGGGCGGACGCTGGCTGCTGCCCGGTTTCTGGGACATGCACACCCATGCACTGCAGCTGTCACCGCAACTGCAGTTTCCGTTGATGCTGGCCAACGGCATTACCTGTACCCGCGACATGATGGACTGCCCACAGGCCACCGATCCGCTGATCGCCTGCGTGGCCGACAAACGCCGCTGGACCGCACAGGCCATTGCCGGGCAGCAGGTTGCGCCGCGCTTCGTGCAGGTCGCAAGCTTCTACTTTGAAGATCCGTCACTTGCGCCGGAGGCCGCCGCCGAGCGTGCACGCACGTACAGCGCGCGCGGCGTCGACGCGTTGAAGGTCTACAACCGGCTGCGTGCGGATACCTACCAGCGGCTGGCCACCGAGGCGCAGCAGCTGCGTCGCCCGCTGGTCGGCCACCTGCCCAAAGCGGTACCGCTGGAGGGCGCACTGCAGGCAGGCCAGCGCAGCTTCGAGCATGCCCATCTGTTCGTACGCCACTGCTTCGACAACGCGGCGGCGTGGCGCGGTGGCATGCTCGACAGCGAGGATCCAACCGCGCTGGCCGAACGCATGGTCGGCGGCTACCGGCCCGCGCTCTGCAACGAGGCGTTCGGTGTGATGCAGGCCAGCGGTGCCGCGTTCGTACCAACCCATGTCACTCGCGAAGAGGATGCGCGTGCGCGCGACCCCGCCTTCATCAACGATCCACGCCTGGCCTATCTCGATCCGCTTTCACGCTGGGCGTGGCGTGATGACCTGCAGGCCACCGTGGCGCGCTACCCCGGCCTGCGCGGCGAAGACGCACTGAAGGCCTACTTCGAGCACGGGCTGGCGCTGACCGGCACCGCGCATCGTGCGGGCGTCACCGTGCTGGTCGGCACCGATACCGGGCTGGGCGGCTTCCGCTACCACGATGAACTGCAGTGGCTGCGGCAGGCCGGCTTGAGCCAGGCCGACGTGCTGCGCGCAGCCACGCTGCAGGCCGCGCGCCATCTGGACCTGCAGGCATTGCATGGCAGCGTCGAGGTCGGCAAGGTGGCCGATCTGGTGCTGCTCGATGGCAATCCGCTGCACGAAACCGCCAGTACCCGCCGCGTGCACGCGGTGCTGCTTGCCGGCCATCTCTACGACCGCCCGCGGCTGGATGCGCTGCTGGCCTATGCGCGCAAGCAGGCACGTTCGCCCGCCGTGATGGCGCGGTTGTTGTGGGGCTTCCTCACCAGCCCCGTCAGTGCCGAGCTGTAGCGGCAGCTACAACGCAATCCGCTCGCGCAGTTCACGCGCCTGCCGGCGCGACACCTCCACCTCGCTGCCGTCATCCAGCGCCAGGTCATAACCATCAGCGATGCTGGGCGTCACGCCGCGGATGCGGCGCAGGTTGACCAGCGTGTTGCGGTTGGCACGGAAGAACAGATCCTGTGGCAGGCGTGCCTCCAGCGCGCTCAGGCTGCGGGTCAGCAGGGCGTTCTGGTCGCGGAACCACAGCCGGGTGTAGTTGCCATCCACCACCAGCCGGCGGATCTCGGACACCGCTACGAACCAGCAGCGTTCGCCCTCGCGCACGAACACCTGGTCCTGCGCGCCCAGCGTGCCGCGCGACTCCGGCGTTTCGGCCGCCACCACTTCGCGCTGGCGCGCCCGCTGCAACGCCTCCAGCAACCGCGGCGCTTCCACCGGCTTCACCAGGTAGTCCAGCGCATTGGCCTGGAACGCGCGCACCGCGTAGGTGTCGTAGGCAGTAACGAAGACCACGGCCGGCACCACCTCCAGGCTGTCCAGCACGTCGAAACCGCTGCCGGAGGGCATCTGCACATCCAGCAGCACCAGGTCCGGGGCCAGCGTGGCGATCGCCTCGCGCGCGGCCGGCACATCGTCGGCCTCGCCCACGCACTGCACCCACGGCAGCGCCGACAACAGCGTGCGCAGCTCCTGGCGCGCCAGCCGTGCGTCATCAACGATCAACACACGCAGCACGCCACTCATTGCGGAATCTCCAGCAGGGCCTGCATGCGGTCGCCGACCGGCTGCAGGGTGAAACGACCCTGCGTGCCAAGCTGCGCACGCAGGTAGGCAAGGCCAACGCCATGGCCATGGGTGGGCTCGTTGGCGCTGCCCAGCGGATTGTCCACCTGCAGACGCAGCACGTCATTGTCCAGCGTGGCACGGATCTGCACCTCACCGCCGCCCGGGCGGCTGGCGATGCCATGCTTGATCGCATTCTCCACCAGCAGCTGCAGCGCCATCGCCGGCAGCTGTGCCTGCAGGGCGTCGGCATCGATCTGCCGGTTCACCTGCAGGCGCTGTTCGAAGTGGACTGCCTCGATGGCAAGGTAGTCGTCCACGACCACCAGTTCCTCGGCCAGGGTGACCTGCTCGCTGCGGTTGTGTGCCAGCGCCTGGCGCAGCGTGCGCGACAGGCGGGTGACCATGTCGCGCGCACGCTCCGGGTCTTCCAGGATCAGCGCGCGCAGGTTGTTCAGCGCATTGAACATGAAATGCGGGTTGAGCCGTGCACGCAGTGCATCGCGCTCCAGCGCGCTGCGCTCGGCCTCGGCACGCAGGCGCGCCAGTTCCGCACTGCGTATCCGGCGCAGGCTGTGCAGGCCTGCCCAGAGCGCTGCCCACAGGGCCAGCATCACCGCAGTGGTGTACCAGTAGAGCAGCAGCGCCTTGGGGCTGAAGTCGGCCGTCTGCCGCCCCAGGCTCACCCAGTTCCAGGCCAGCGCCGAGTGCAGCGCGATGTTCACCAGCAGCTGCGCCACTGCCGCGCCCAATGCCACCGACAGCGCCAGCCGCAGCAACAGCCCGGCCGTGCCGCGCGCCCACCAGTCGGCACGCAGCGCCAGCGCACGGATGGCACCGCTGCACCCGAACAAGGCCAACGCCAGACCCAGCGTGATCAACACGCCTGCGCTTCCGGCATCGCTGAAATAGGCCTGGCGCAGGCCGATTCCGGCAACGCCATAGAGCGCCCACACCAGCGCATTGAGCAGCCAGAAGCGTACCGTCGAGGAGGAATCCGGCATGTCCATTTCGAGGCGTGTTGAAACTCAGTGGTGGTGGTCGAGGAAGGCCTGCACCTGACTGCGCAGCCAGCGCGGATCATCCCACATCAGGAAGTGGAAACCCTGCGCGCTCATCGCGATCTGCACGCCTTGCAGTTTCGCGTACTGCGCCTGGAACACCGCGCGCGTGCTGTCCTCGGTGCCGCCCATCGGCTGGTAGCCGGCCCAGCTGCCCAGCACCAGCGTCGGTGCGGTGATCGAGGCGATGCTGTCACGCAGGTCGGTGGTCATCACCGCATGCATGGCATCGGCCGTGGTCTGGCGGTCGCTGGCTTCGCCCCAGCGGCCCAGCTCGGCCTGCCGCTGCGGATCGCGGGTCATCCCCGGCAGGCCGGCCTTCAGCTGCGCCTGCCATTGCGCAGCGTCGGCGGCCAGCATGCCCTTGCGCAGCTGGTCGGCCATCGGCCGCACGCTGTCAGCGGTAGCCTTCGGGTCACGCGCGGCCGGCAGGAACGGCAGTGCGTCAACCACCACCAGCGCGCTGACCGCCTTCGGCTCGGTCTGCGCCATCTGCAGGCCCAGCAGGCCACCGAGGCTGTGGCCAACCACCACCACCGGCCCCAGGTGCTGGTCATGCAGGTAGGCCAGCAGCTGCCCGCGCATCGCCGGCAGGAACTCGGCCGGGCGCGGATCGGCCGCAAGCGCACCGGCAAAGCCCGGCAGCTGCACCAGATGACACTGCACAGCTTTCAGGGCCAGGCAGGTCTCGCGCCAGACCCCGGCGCTGCTGTTCAGGCCGGGGATCATCAGCAGCGGGCGACCTTTGCCGACCACCTCGACCTGCACCTTACCCGCCGCCGGGGCGCTGGCGGCGTGCGCCGAGCCGGAACCGAGCACGGCCATCGCCATGCCGATCATCGCCAGCCGGGCCAAGGCCTTCATTGCATACCAGAGTGCCAGGAATATCTTCATCATTTGCTCCTTCGTCGGGTGGGTGTTGCCGGGATGGGAACAGCGTGGCGCCGACCACGGCACCCGGGTTGCGATTTCGGAGCAGCGGCCGATCGCCGGGGCGAACGGTCGCAGGCGACGGACGGTGCACACCCGTACGAATTGACAACATCCATCTTGATGGAGCGATATACTGATCCGCACCCGCCGCTGCCGCCCGTACCATGACCGCCATCAGCTTCGAGTTCTATCCGCCCAAGACCGACGAACAGCGCAGCCAGCTGGATCGTGCCGCAGCCAAGCTGAAGGACTACGGCCCCGAGTACGTGTCCTGTACCTTCGGCGCTGGTGGCTCGACCCTGAGCTATACCTCCGAGACCGTGCGCCATCTCAACCAGCACCATGGCTTCGAGGCGGCGCCGCATCTGTCCTGCGTCGGCGGCACCCGCCAGGAGATCCGCGAACTGCTCAAGCTGTACCGCGCCATCGGCTGCCATCGCCTGGTCGCGCTGCGCGGCGACCTGCCCTCCGGCATGGGGTTTCCCGGCGACATGCGCTACGCCGCCGAGCTGATCGAGTTCATCCGCGCCGAACACGGCGATGCGTTCCGCATCGAAGTGGGCGCCTACCCGGAGACCCATCCACAGGCCTCCGATGCACTGGCCGACCTCAAGCACTTCAAGGCCAAGATCGATGCCGGCGCCGACGCGGCGATCACCCAGTATTTCTACAACCCGGATGCGTACTTCCACTTCGTCGATGCCGTGCGCCGGCTCGGCGTGCAGGTACCGATCACGCCAGGCATCATGCCGATCGCCAACTTCAGCCAACTGCGCCGTTTCTCCGAGCAGTGCGGTGCGGAAATCCCGCGCTGGATCAGCCGCAAGATGCAGGCCTATGGCGATGACGCCGAATCGGTGCGGGCGTTCGGTACCGAAGTGGTCGCCAGGCTGTGCCAGCGCCTGGTCGAGGGCGGCGCGCCGGGCCTGCACTTCTACACCCTGAACCTGGCCAAGCCGACCACGTCGGTGCTGA
Organism: Stenotrophomonas maltophilia group sp. RNC7; assembly: GCF_030910085.1. NCBI lineage: Bacteria > Pseudomonadati > Pseudomonadota > Gammaproteobacteria > Lysobacterales > Lysobacteraceae > Stenotrophomonas > Stenotrophomonas maltophilia group sp. RNC7. The sequence continues at coordinate 43,550 of NZ_JAVFVN010000681.1, forward strand.
AGCTGCTGCACGGCTGAAAGCACGCCATGCCACCGCGATCGGCGCTACCCTGCGTCGATGAACCGGCTTTCCTTCCTGCTGTTGCTGCTGTCATTGTGCTCGGCATCGAGCGTTGTCCATGCGCAGTCCACGCGCTTGAACCGCTGCACCGATGCGCAGGGCCAGAGCGTGTATACCGACCGGCCCTGCGACAGCGTCGGCGCCCGATCACGATTGCCACCGCCCGCGTCCACCGGCAGCACCCTGCGGCGAGACACCCTGGGGGCGCGCTGCCCACGGCGCCTTAGCGAGCTGGTGGACGCGCTGCGCATCGGCATCCTCAGCAACGATGTGAACCGGTTGTCGTCGCTGTACCTGTGGGGCGCGGTCTCCGATGCCGGTGCGCAGCGCATCCTCGGTCAACTGGAATCGCTGGCGCGGCGGCCGCTGGTGGACGTGGTACCGGTGTATCCGTCACAGGGGCTGGCGTCCTCGCAGGAGGACGGTCAGAGCCCTGCGGCGCAGGGATCCGACCCGGAGCCGCCGACCGTGCGGCATCCGGTCGGCCTGCGCCTGGAACAGACGCTGCCCGGCAGCGTGTCGCGCGCTTCGACGGTGCTGGGGTTGCGGCGGCAGTATGGGTGTTTCTGGATCACGTTGTAACCGGACGGGTCGGAGCCCTTTCCAGCGGAAAGGGCTCCGGCCCCGGATTGCCGCGATGGGGTCAGAGCCCTGCTGCGCAGGGATCGGACCCCGCATGCCGGCTCACGCCGGCCACAGCCCACCAATCGCAGCGATACCCTGCCCACCATGGCGACGGGCTTCGGCGATATGGCCGGCGGCCATCCCACCCAACGCGTAGATCGGCAGCGACACCTGCGCGCGCAGCGCGGCGAAGGCCTCCCAGCCCAGCGGCACCGCATCGGGATGGCTGGCCGTGGCCTGCACCGGGCCGAGCACCGCGAAGTCGCAGCCCAGCCGCTGCGCCGCCTGCAGCTGCTCCAGGTCGTGGCAGGACGCGGCGACAAGCTGCCCTTCCGGCAAGGGCCGTTCCTGCAGGTCCTGCAGCTGCTCGCTGCCCAGGTGCACCCCCACGCCCAGTGCACGTGCCAGCGCCACATCGCGGTTGAGCAGCCACTGCACGCCGCGACGATGCGCGCGCACGGCCTGTTCGATCATCGCCTGCCGTTGCGGGTGTTCCGGTGGTAGGCGCAGCTGGATGCGCTGCTGGCCCGCCGCGACCGCGCGCTGCAGGCAGTCATGCCAGTGCTGCACGCCGCTGGCATCGTCATCCGGCGCCGGCGTGATCAGGTAGCGGTCCGGTTGGCGCAGTGCGGCCACCACCGGCAGGTCGGCCGGCGGCATCGAATAGCGGCCCAGCTTGTCCTGCGCCACCCAGGTGATCGCCTGGCCTTCGCGGCCACGCGGGGTGCCTTTCCAGCTGCGCACATGGCGCACTTCCAGGGTCAGGTGCTTGTCCGGATAGCGCTGCGGCACGTCCATCAGCCACTCGCCGACATCGGCCTCGATGCCCAGTTCCTCGCGCAGCTCGCGCACGAGCGCCTGTTCAGAGGTCTCGCCGGATTCGCGCTTGCCGCCGGGGAACTCCCACAGGCCGGCCATGTCGCGGTTCTCGGTACGGCGGTTGAGCAGCACGCGGCCACGGGCGTCGGTGATGACGGCGGCCACGACGTGGATCGATCGGGTGGGGGAAGGCATGGAGGAAGCATGCCCAGAACAGGGCGGCCGGCGCAATCACGGATCCGGTGCAGCTCCCCCGCAACAAACGAAAAGCCCCGCTTTCGCGGGGCTCTTCGGGATCAGCTCAGCTGGCCGTGGCAGTGCTTGTACTTCTTGCCACTGCCGCACGGGCACGGATCATTGCGGCCGATCTTCGGCTCGTCGCGCTGCAGCGTGGCCACCCCCTGCTGGGCAGCCTGCACCTGCGCGGCTTCCTCGTCGGCACTGTAGCCGCCCGCATCCTGGTGCTGGAACTGCGACTGGCTCAGGCGAGCCTGCGCCTGCTGGCGCTCGGCGGCCTCCAGGGCCTGCACTTCCTCGTCGCTGCGGATACGCACGCGGGCCAGCAGGGTCACCACTTCGCGCTTGACGTTCTCCAGCATGTCCGAGAACAGCTCGAAGGCTTCCTTCTTGTATTCCTGCTTGGGCTGTTTCTGCGCGTAACCACGCAGGTAGATGCCCTGGCGCAGGTAATCCATGCGCGCCAGGTGCTCCTTCCAGCTCTGGTCCAGCACGGTCAGCATCACGTGCTTCTCCAGCGCGCGCATGGTCTCTTCGCCCAGGCTGGCTTCCTTCTCGGCGAAGTGCTGGTTGACGCGCTCCTGGACCTTGCTGGCGATGGCCTCGGCGTCCAGTTCCTCATGCTGCTTGACCAGGTCGGTCAGCGACATCTGCAGGCCGAAGTCCGACTCCAGGGTCGCTTCCAGGCCACGCAGGTCCCACTGCTCGTCGATCGAGTTCGGCGGCACGAAGCGCGCAACGATGTCGAAGATCACGTCGTCACGGATGCCGTCGACGTTGTCCTTCACCGATTCGGCGTCCAGCAGCTCGTCGCGCTGGGCGTAGATCACCTTGCGCTGATCGTTGTTGACGTCGTCGAAGTCCAGCAGGTTCTTGCGGATGTCAAAGTTGTGGGCCTCGACCTTGCGCTGCGCCTTTTCGATCTGGCGGCTGACCAGGCGGTCCTCGATGACGTCGTCTTCCTTCATGCCCATCATGCGCATGGCCTTCTGCACCCAGTCGGAGGCGAAGATGCGCATCAGGTTGTCTTCCAGCGACAGGTAGAAGCGGGACGAACCCGGGTCACCCTGGCGGCCCGAACGGCCACGCAGCTGGTTGTCGATACGACGCGATTCGTGGCGCTCGGTGCCGACGATGTGCAGGCCGCCGGCCGCCTTTACTGCCTCGTGGCGCTTCTGCCATTCGGCCTTGACCGCGGCCTTCTGCTCGTCGGTCGCGTCCTCGCCCAGGGCGTGGATCTCGGCTTCCAGCGAGCCGCCCAGCACGATGTCGGTACCACGGCCGGCCATGTTGGTGGCGATGGTCACCGCGCCCGGACGGCCGGCGTTGGCGACGATGGTCGCTTCGCGGTCATGCTGCTTGGCGTTGAGCACTTCGTGCTTCACGCCGGCCTTGCTCAGGTGCTCGGACAGCATTTCCGAGGTTTCGATCGAGGTGGTACCCACCAGCACCGGCTGGCCGCGCTTGGCGCACTCTTCGATGTCGGCCAGTACCGCATTGAACTTGCCCTTGCGGTTGAGGAACACCTGGTCCGGGCTGTCCTTGCGGATGGTCGGGCGGTTGGTCGGGATCACCACCACTTCCAGGCCATAGATGCTCTGGAACTCGAACGCTTCGGTATCGGCCGTACCGGTCATGCCGGACAGCTTCTTGTACATGCGGAACAGGTTCTGGAAGGTGATGCTCGCCAGCGTCTGGTTCTCGCGCTGCACCGGCACGCCTTCCTTCGCTTCCACCGCCTGGTGCAGGCCATCGGACCAGCGGCGGCCGGCCAGGGTACGGCCGGTGAACTCGTCGACGATGACCACTTCGCCGTCGCGCACGATGTAGTCAACGTCGCGCTGGTAGATCGCGTGCGCACGCAGGGCGGCGTTGAGGTGGTGCACCACGGTCAGGTTCTGCGCCGCGTACAGGCCTTCGGTTTCGCCATCGAGGATGCCGGCCTCGACCAGCAGCTGCTCGGCGTGCTCCATGCCCGCTTCGGACAGGTGCACCTGCTTGCCCTTCTCGTCGACCCAGAAATCGCCTTCGCCGTCTTCCGCTTCCTGCTTGACCAGGTGCGGCACGACACGGTTGACGCGGATATACAGCTCCGGGGAATCATCGGCCGGACCGGAGATGATCAGCGGGGTGCGCGCTTCGTCGATCAGGATGGAGTCGACTTCGTCGACGATGGCGTAGTGCAGGCCGCGCTGGTAGCGGTCGGCCTTGGACAGCGCCATGTTGTCGCGCAGGTAGTCGAAGCCGAATTCGTTGTTGGTGCCGTAGGTGATGTCCGCAGCGTATGCTTCGCGCTTGTCGCTGTGCGGCATGCCCGGGTACACCACGCCCACGCTCAGGCCCAGCCAGTTGTACAGCTTGCCCATCTGCGCGGCGTCGCGGCGGGCCAGGTAGTCGTTCACGGTGACCACGTGCACGCCCTTGCCTTCCAGCGCGTTGAGGTACACCGGCAGGGTCGCCACCAGGGTCTTGCCTTCACCGGTGCGCATTTCTGCGATCTTGCCCAGGTGAAGCACCATGCCGCCGATCAGCTGCACGTCGTAGTGGCGCATGCCCAGCACGCGGCGACCGGCTTCGCGGCAGACCGCGAACGCTTCCGGCAGCACCTTGTCCAGGGCTTCACCATCGGCGATGCGCTGCTTGAACTCCGGCGTCTTGGCCTGAAGCTGCTCGTCGGACAGCTTCTCGATCTCCGGCTCCAGCGCATTGATCTTGGCGACGATGCGGTTGAGCTGGCGCAGCTGTCGTTCGTTACGACTGCCAAATACGCGGGTAAGCAGGCTGTTGATCATTGAAGGAACCGGGTTGGATGGACACGACGCCCGGCCTCCCCCTGGGGATCCGTCCGCCGCAAACGAAACAGGGCGCCTGGCGCCCTGTCGATGGCAACACCCATTGTAGCTTGGGACGGGCGTGAGGGGTTTCAACCCTTTGCGGTCGTCCAGGCGGCCGGGACCGGGGTCCTGGCGGCCGCGCTTCGCGCTCGCGGGGCATGGCCCCGCGCTACCGCCGGGATCCGACGGCGTGCCGGTAGCGCCGGGCCATGCCCGGCGTTGGGATCAGCCGCGGCTGACGCGGCCGACCGGCGTGTTGCCGCCGTCGCCGAGGAACTTGCGCGGGTTGACCACATTGCCGTTCTCCCACACCTCGAAGTGCACGTGGGCACCGGTCGAACGCCCGGTGGAACCGGCCTTGGCCACTTCCTGGCCGGCACGGACCAGGTCGCCGGCCTTCACCACCAGGCGCGAATTGTGCGCGTAGCGGGTGACGTAGCCGTTACCGTGGTCGACGTCGACCACGTTGCCGTAGCCGCCCTTGACGCCGGCGAAGCTGACCACGCCTTCGGCCACGGCCATCACCGGGTCACCGACCTTGGCGTGGAAGTCCATGCCCTTGTGGGTGGCGGCACCGCGGCCGAACGGGTCGGCACGGGTGCCGAAACCGGAGGTCACATAGCTGTTGCGGATCGGCATGCGCGACGGCACCGCGTTCTGCTGCAGCTGGTGGTCGAACATCAGCGATTCCATCACCGACAGCTGGCGGCCTGAAGCAGCGAAGCGCTGCTCCAGCACCTGTAAGTCGGCGTTGACATCCTTGACCGGGATGTCGCTGGTCGGGCCGCCTGCGTCACCGTCACCGAGGCCGGGGGTCTCGTTGAAGTCGAACTCGCCGTCCTCCAGCTTGCCCATCTGGGTCAGCCGTTCGCCGAGGGCGTTGAGGCGGGTCGCCTGGGCCTGCAGCTCGCCGAGGCGGGCCGCCAGTGCATTGACCTGGGTCTGTGCATCGCGCTTGACCTTGGCCAGTTCCGCATCCTGGCGCTCGACCTTGGCCTGCAGCCGGGAATCATTCAGCGCGCTGGCGCCAATGCCGCCAGCAAGGCCGATAATGCAGCCTACCCCGAGCACGCTGCCCAGCAGGGCGCGGGGGCGGTCCTCGAAATAGAACCGCAAACGCGCGATCGGCGACGACTTGGCCTGTCCTTCACGCGTTTTGATTACGATCTTTTTGAATGCCATCAGTGAGTTTTCATGTCTGAGCCGAAATCCAGCGTTCGCCCCGCGTCGGCACCGAAACCGGCGCTGGATGCGGTAATGGCGGACAAAAGCGGCAACCCGCTGCGGCGTGCCTTGTGGCTCGACGCGCTGGACCGTCAGTTGCGCCCCCAGTTGCCGCCACCTCTGCGCAGCCGTTGCCGGCTGGCCAATGTGGACGGGGAACACCTCGTTTTTCTCGTCGAGTCCCCGGTCTGGCATGCCAAGTTGCGGCTTGCCGAAGCCCAGCTGCTCGACGCGGCCCGTTCCATCGGGCTGAAGGCCACCAGGGTGACCATCAAGACTGCGTCTCCCACTCCCACGCGCTCCCCAGCGCTCGACAACCGGAATGGACCCCACGCAGTTTCAGCCGCCACGCACAAAGGGCTACGCGACGCCTTGGCTTGCCTGCAGGACGTTCCTTCGAAGCCGAAGAAACGGTCCTGATGGCAACGGAGCATCCGGCTCCGCTCCCCGTCGCGCGTGTCACCACGGCGTGAAACATTTCGGGGGCCGGGTCGCATCCTAGCGGCCATCCGGGGGCCTGTCGTTAGATTGTTGTTAAAACTGCGTTAAATTCAGGCTTCTGATCCAACAGGTTCACAAAACCGTGACCTTGAACCAGCCTTGACGTCTTTCAAGCACGCTGAATGCGTCGGCGACGGCGGAAACAAGAACGCCGCCCAGGAAGGCGGCGTTTTTATCTTTAAATTCAACAGCCTATGGAATCAGGCATACGCCGGGGTGGCGTATTCCACCGGATCCGGTGTGGCCGGCGAGTCGAAGCTGACCCATTCCCAGGCGCTGGCGTCGGCCATCAGGGCCCGCACCAGCTTGTTGTTGAGCGCGTGGCCGGACTTGAAGCCCTCGTAGGCGCCGAGCACCTGGCCACCGGCCAGATAGAGGTCGCCGATAGCGTCAAGAATCTTGTGGCGCACGAATTCGTCGGCGTAGCGCAGGCCGTCTTCGTTGAGCACGCGGAACTCGTCCAGCACGATGGCGTTGTCCATCGAACCGCCCAGGCCCAGGTTGCGCTCGCGCATGTACTCCAGGTCACGCATGAAACCAAAGGTACGCGCGCGGGAGATTTCCTTGGTATAGGCCAGCGTCGAGAACTCGATTTCCTGGCGCGACTGCTTGGCCGGAATCATCGGGTGGTCGAACTGGATGGTGAAGCCCAGCTTGTAACCCTCGTACGGGGTGAAGCGGGCCACCTTGTCGCCCTCGGTCACTTCCACGGTCTTCAGCACGCGGATGAAGCGCTTGGGCGCATCCTGTTCCACGATGCCGGCCGACTGCAGCAGGAACACGAACGGACCGGACGAACCGTCCATGATCGGCAGCTCGGCCGAGGACAGTTCGACGATGATGTTGTCCACACCCAGGCCGGCCAGCGCCGACATCAGGTGTTCGACGGTCTGGATCTTGGCGTCGTTGCAGGTCAGGCCGGTGCACAGGGTCACTTCGGTGACCAGTTCGGCCTTGGCCGGCACTTCCACCACCGGGTCCAGGTCCACGCGGCGGAACACGATGCCATGGTTGACCGGTGCCGGGCGCAGGGTCATGTAGACCTTGTCACCACTGTGCAGGCCAACGCCGGTGGCGCGGATCGTGTTCTTGAGGGTGCGTTGCTGGATCATGGGGATGGACCGGAAGTGACACATTAGATTAACACGCGCACTCCCCTACCCTGGCTGAAACGCCAGTGACAGCCACCGGCAGGACACACCGGCACGCCGCTGGGAAAGCGCGTGAAGCAGGGCAGCCGGGCCCATCCTGGCCCGGCGCCCGCATTTTCAGGACATGGTGGCGCAACCCGGGGAGGACAACCCCGGGCCGCCCCGCTTAGTCCGCCTGGCGGCGCAGGAAGGCCGGGATGTCCAGGTAGTCGTTCGGCAGTTCCGCCGCTGCCGGGGCCGAAGCCGCCGGGGCCGACGGGGCGGAAGCGGCCGCGGTATCGCTGCTGGCGCGACGCAGGCCCAGGCCCATGCCGCCCACGGCCTTGGACACGGCGTCGCCGCCGTTGTCGAACTCGCCGAACTCCGGCTGGCCGGTGGTGGCGTTGCGGACCAGCTTGATCGGTGCACGCTCGCCCGGACGCTGGGTCTTGCTGGCCGAGACGCGGTTGAGGCCAGTGGCCACCACGGTCACGCGCACTTCGTCCTGCATGTCCGGGTCCAGCACGGTGCCGACCACGACGGTGGCGTCTTCCGAAGCGAAGCCGTCGATGGTACGGCCGATCTCGTCGAACTCGGCCATGGTGAAGTCCGCGCCGGCGGTGATGTTGACCAGGATGCCGTTGGCACCGGCCAGGTTCACATCGTCCAGCAGCGGGTTCTGGATCGCCGATTCGGCAGCGGCCTGGGCGCGGTCATCGCCCCGTGCGGTGCCGGTACCCATCATCGCCAGGCCCATTTCGGACATGACGGTGCGCACGTCGGCGAAGTCGACGTTGATCAGGCCCGGACGCACGATCAGGTCGGCGATGCCCTGCACGGCGCCCTGCAGCACGTCGTTGGCGGCGCGGAAGGCCTGGATCATGGTCGCGTTGCGACCCAGCACGGTGATCAGCTTCTCGTTCGGGATCGTGATCAGCGAGTCGCAGTGCTGGCTCAGTTCCTCGATGCCCTTCAGCGCCACCTGCATGCGGCGACGGCCTTCGAACGGGAACGGCTTGGTGACCACGGCCACGGTCAGGATGCCCATTTCCTTGGCCAGCTGCGCCACCACCGGCGCAGCGCCGGTGCCGGTGCCGCCGCCCATGCCGGCGGTGATGAACACCATGTCCGCGCCCTGCAGCGCGTCCATGATGCGCTCACGGTCTTCCAGCGCGGCCTGGCGGCCGACTTCCGGGTTCGCGCCTGCGCCCAGGCCCTTGGTCACGTTGGTACCCAGCTGCAGCTGCAGCTTGGCACCACAATTCTTGATGGCCTGCGAGTCGGTGTTGGCGGTGATGAACTCCACGCCGTCCACCGCCGAGTTGACCATGTGCGCCACGGCATTGCCGCCGCCGCCGCCCACGCCAACCACCTTGATCACCGCATTGGGTGCCATCTTTTCGATCAGTTCAAAATGCGCCATGTCCGTGTCCTCGTTGTATCCGCTTGTCGGTGGCATGGACGGTCGGGCCTCCTGCCTTCGCGTGTCATGTTGCCGTTGCGGCTGTGTGGGTTGTGTAGTGCGTTGTTGCGTTGTGATGCGGGTACTGCGGGTGTTGCGCCGGGCAGGGCCCGGAGTTACGGGTTCCGCGTCAGAACTCGCCGCGGAACCAGGTCTTGAGCTTCTTGAACATGCTTCCAGCGCGCCCGGTCGGCAGCGACGGCCGCCGCGGGTGCTCGATCTGGCTGCCCATCAGCAGCAGGCCCACGCCGGTGGCGTGCACCGGATTGCCGACCACTTCGCCCAGGCCGGTGACGTGCTGCGGGATGCCCACGCGCACCGGCATCTGCAGCATTTCCTCGGCCAGTTCGACCACGCCTTCCATCTTCGATGCGCCCCCTGTCAGCACCATGCCGGCGCGCACCAGTTCCTCGAAGCCGGAGCGGCGCAGTTCGGCCTGCACCATCTCGAAGATCTCCTCGTAGCGACCCTGCACGGCCTGCGCCAGCGAATGGCGCGGCATGCGGCGCGGCGGGCGGTCGCCGACCGACGGCACCTGGATGCTCTCCTCGGCCGTGGCCAGCTGGGCCAGGGCGCAGGCATAGCGCACCTTGATCTGCTCGGCTTCCGGGGTCGGCGTGCGCAGCATGTGCGCGATATCGTTGGTCACGTGGTCGCCGGCGATCGGCAGCGAGGCGGTGTGGCAGATCGCGCCCTGCACGAACACCGCGATGTCGGTGGTACCGGCGCCCATGTCGACCAGCACCACGCCCAGCTCGCGCTCGTCGGCGGTCAGCACCGCCACGCTGGAGGCCAGCGAGGACAGCACCAGGTCGTCCACCTGCAGGCCGCAGCGCTGCACGCACTTGCTGATGTTGGCCGCCGCCGACTGCGCGCACACCACCAGGTGCGCGTGCACTTCCAGGCGCACGCCGGTCATGCCGACCGGGTTGCGGATGCCTTCCTGCGAATCGTCCAGCACGTACTCGCGCGGAATCGCGTGCAGGATCTTCTGGTCGGCCGGGATCGCCACCGCCTTGGCCGCGTCGAGCACGCGATCCAGGTCGCCCCAGGTCACTTCACCGTCGCGGATCGGCACGATGCCCGGCGAGTTCTTGCACTGCACGTGGTTGCCGGAGATCGAGGCGTACACCGAACGGATCTCGCAGCCGGCCATCAGCTCGGCTTCTTCCACCGCACGCTGGATCGACTGCACGGTCGATTCGATGTCCACCACCACGCCACGTTTCAACCCGCGCGATTCGTGCGAGCCGATGCCGATCACTTCGATCGGGTTGCCCGGCGAATACTCGCCCACCAGCGCCACCACCTTGGAGGTGCCGATGTCCAGGCCAACGATCAGCGATTTGTCACCCTTGCGATTCATGTCCTTTCCTGCGTGCTTCTGGCCGGGGTCGCCGGCGTTTTCGCCGGCGTGGCCGGGGTACCCCAGCTCAGCGTGAAACCATTGGTGTAACGGAGGTCGGCGCGCTCGATCGGCGCGTCCTGTCGGTTGAGCTGCGGCAGCACCTTGACGAAGCGCTGCATGCGCGAGCGCGCGTCGTCACGGCCGACCACCACTTCGGTGCCGTTGCTCAGCACCAGCGACCAGCTGCCGCGCGCATCCATCGTCACCCGGCGCACGTCGACGCCGGCCGGTGCGAACAAGGCACGCGAGTCGCTGTACAGCTTCATCACTTCCTGGGTCTGGCTGTCCGGGCCATCCAGCTCCGGCAGTTCCAGGTCTGACAGTTTCTTCGGCGTGGGGAACAGCTTGCCCTGCTCGGAGACCAGGCGGTCGTTGCCCCAGCGTGCGAACGGCTTGTGCTCGACCAGGGTCACTTCCAGCACATCCGGCCACTGCTTGCGTACCTGCGCGCTTTCCACCCACGGCAGCTTTTCCAGCGCGTCCTGCGCATCCTGCAGCTTGACCGCGAAGAAGCCGGCGCGCGCGTATGGTAGCAACACCTGCTGCAGCTGTTCGGCGGGCACCCGCTTGAACTCGCCATGCACGCGCAGCTTCGCCAGCGGCCAGCGCTCGGCGCCGACCCAGCCATTGACCACGGCCACCACCGGCAGTGCAACCACCGACAGCGCCAACAGCCAGACGAAGATGCGCAGCAGCGCGTTCATGCGTGCGCGGCCTCCAGGGTCTGTTCCAGCACGCGCCACACCAGTTCCTCGAAACCGATGCCGGCCTGGCGGGCCGCCTTGGGCACCAGCGAATGGCTGGTCATGCCCGGCGCGGTGTTCACTTCCAGCAGGAAGAAACGGCCGCTGGCCCGGTCACGCATCACGTCCACGCGGCCCCAGCCACGGCAGCCAGCAGCGCGGAATGCGGCCAGCGCGATGCGGCGGATCTCGTCTTCGTCGCCACCGTCCAGGCCCGGGCACAGGTACTGGGTGTCCTCGGCGATGTACTTGGCGTTGTAGTCGTACCACTGGCCCTTGGGCACGATGCGGATCGACGGCAGGGCAACATCGCCAAGGATGGCCACGGTCAGCTCATCGCCCACCACCATCTGCTCCATCAGCAACTGGCCGTCGTAGCGCGCGGCCAGGGCCACGGCCTCGTCCAGGCCGGCCTCGTCGGTGACCCGGCTGATGCCCACGCTGGAGCCTTCGTTGGCCGGCTTCACCACCACCGGCAGGCCCAGCTCGGCGGCCAGCGCATGCACGTTCGACGCGTCGACCTTGCGGTACTGCGGGGTCGGCAGGCCCAGCGACAGCCACACCTGCTTGGTGCGGATCTTGTCCATGCTCAGCGCCGAACCCAGCACGTCCGAGCCGGTGTACGGCACGCCGAAGGCGTCCATCAGGCCCTGCACGATGCCGTCCTCACCGCCACCGTTGTGGCCATGCAGGATGTTGAACACGCGGTCGATGCCACCGGCGGCGAGCGCGCTGGCCAGCGCCGGAATGCCATCGACGGCGAACGCATCGACGCCGCGCGACTGCAGGGCTTCGAGCACGTTGCGGCCCGAATCCAGCGACACCTCGCGTTCGCTGGAACTGCCGCCGAGCAGCACGGCGACGCGGCCGAACACGGCCGGGTCGGTCACGCGCAGCGGCGGGAACGTCAGCGCGCTCACGCCTGGCCCTCCGCCTGGAAGCCTTCCACCGCGATATGGGTGGCCACGGCACCGATGTCGCCGGCCCCCATCATCAGCAGCAGGTCACCGTCCTGCAGCACGTCCGGCAGCACGCTGGCCAGCTCGGCGGCCTTGCCCACCACCACCGGCTCGCTGCGGCCGCGCGCGCGGATGGCGCGGGCCAGCGCATGCGAGTCGGCACCGGCAATGGGTTCCTCACCGGCCGGATAGACCTCGCTCAGCACCAGCGCGTCGACGCTGGACAGCACCGCGGCGAACTTGTCGAACTGGTCACGGGTGCGGCTGTAGCGGTGCGGCTGGAAGGCCACCACCAGGCGCTTGTCAGCCCAGCCGCCGCGGGCGGCGGCGAATACCGCCTCCAGCTCGCTCGGGTGATGGCCGTAGTCGTCGATGATGCGCACCTTGGCACCGCTGGCGGTGGTCACTTCGCCCAGATCATTGAAGCGGCGACCGACACCGGCGAAGCCTTCCAGCGCGCGCGCGATGGCGTCCGGTGCTACACCCAGCTGCCAGCCCACCGCGGCGGCGGCCAGCGCGTTGAGTACGTTGTGCCTGCCCGGCAGCGCCAGCACCACTTCCTGGCTGGTGCCCTGCGGCAGGCGCAGGGTGAAGCGCATGCGCGATCCTTCCTGCACCACGTTCTCGGCGCGCACGTCGGCCTGCGGGCTCATGCCGTAGCTCATCACGTGGCGCGGGGTCCTGGCGGCCAGCGCGGCCACTTCCGGATCGTCGATGCACAGAACCGCCAGGCCGTAGAACGGCAGGCGCTGCAGGAATTCGGCGAACGCCGCCTGCACGCGGGCAAAGTCGTTGCCGTAGTTTTCCAGGTGGTCGGCGTCAATGTTCGTGATGATCGACATCAGCGGGTTCAGGCGCAGGAAGCTGCCATCGCTTTCGTCGGCCTCGGCCACCAGCCACTGCCCACCGCCCAGCTTGGCGTTGGCACCGGCAGCCAGCAGCTGGCCACCGATCACGAACGTCGGGTCCAGGCCACCTTCGCTCAGCACCGCCGCGGTCAGGCTGGTGGTGGTGGTCTTGCCATGGGTACCGGCCACGGCGATGCCGCGGCGGAAGCGCATCAGCTCGGCCAGCATCGCCGCGCGCGGCATGATCGGAATGCGCTGGCTGCGCGCTTCCATCAGTTCCGGGTTGTCTTCGCGGATGGCACTGGAGACCACCACGCAGTCGGTGCCCAGCACGTTGGCTGCCGAGTGGCCGCGCATGATGCGCGCTCCCAGGCTGGCCAGGCGGCGGGTTGCCACGTTGTCGGCGTTGTCCGAACCGGACACTTCATAGCCCAGCGTCAGCATCACTTCGGCGATACCGCTCATGCCGGTGCCGCCGATGCCGACGAAATGCACGCGCGGGAACGCGCGCACCAGGTCGTTGGTGTCGTGCAGGCGACGGATCATGCGCGGCCTCGCGCAGGGCAGGCGCGGTGGCATGCCTTCTTCATACAGCTTCCTCGAGAATGATATCGGCGATGCGCTCGGCGGCATCGACCTTGGCCAGGGCACGCGCGGCTTGCGCCATCTGCATGCGGCGGGCGGGATTTTCGGACAGATCGCGCAGCAGTGCGGCAATGCCGTCGGCCAGCGTTCCGTCCTGCTTCAGCAACACCGCCGCGCCGCGCTCGACCAGGTACTCCGCATTGCGGGTCTGGTGATCGTCGACGGCAGCGGGGAATGGCACCAGCACGCTGCCGACGCCGGCCGCGCACAGCTCGGCCAGGGTCGACGCACCGGAGCGGCACACGACCAGATCGGCCCAGGCGAAGGCCTCGGCCATGTCGGCGATGAACGGGGTGATTTCCGCCTGCACGCCGGCCTTGGCATACGCCTCGACCGCCTCGGCATGCATCTTCTCGCCACTCTGGTGGCGCACCTGCACCGGCACGCCGGCACCCAGCGCGGCAATCGCTTGCGGCACGCCGGCATTGAGTGCGCGCGCACCCTGGCTGCCACCCACCACCAGCACGCGCAGCGGGCCGTTGCGGTCGGCGAAGCGCTGTTCCGGCGGAGCGATGGCGGCGATCTCCGCACGCACCGGGTTGCCGACGAATTCCTCGCGCTGGACGAAGGTGCCCGGGAAACCGGTCAGCAGCCGGCGCGCATAACGCGACAGGATGCGGTTGGTCAGGCCGGGCGCACGGTTCTGCTCATGCACGATCAGCGGCAGGCCATGCAGGCGCGTGGCCATGCCACCCGGGCCGGAGGCGAAGCCACCGAAAGCCACCACCGCACGCGGCTGGCGTTTGCGGATGATCATGCCGGCCGCGCGCAGCGCACGCATCAGCCGCCATGGCGCCGCCAGCAGCGCCAGCTTGCCCTTGCCGCGCAGGCCGGTGATCGCCAGCGTGTCGATGGCGATGTCGTGCTGCGGCACCAGGCGGGTTTCCATCGCGCCTTCGGCGCCCATCCAGGTGACCGGCACGCCACGCTCGCGCAGCACGCGGGCCACGGCCAGGCCGGGGAAGATGTGACCGCCGGTACCACCGGCCAGGATCATCACCGGGCGCGCCTTCTCGTTGGCTGCACTCATGACAGCCTCCCGAAGGTCGGTTCGATGCGCGACTGCAGGCGGCTGGTGCCGCGCGCGGCGTTCGCCGCAGCGGCAGCCACCGGCTCGGCGCTCACCGGCACGCTGGCGACCGCCGGCGTGGCGGCGGGTTCCATCGGCTCGGCAGCGGTTTCTTCGGCGCCGCCGATGCGCACGGCCTGGCGACGCTCGGCGCGCTTGAGCTCATAGGACACGCGCAGCAGCAGGCCCATCGCCACGCAGGTCATCAGCACCGACGAGCCGCCGGAGGAGATCAGCGGCAGAGTCAGGCCCTTGGTCGGCAGGATGCCCAGGTTCACGCCGATCGAAACGAAGGTCTGCATGCTGATCCACAGGCCGATGCCGAAGGCGATGTAGCCGGAGAAGTGGCGCTTCATTTCCACGCAGCGCATGCCCAGCCAGAAGGTACGGCCGACCAGCAGCGCGTACAGCGCCACGATCACGCAGGTACCGAGGAAACCGAATTCCTCGGCGGTGACCGAGAAGATGAAGTCGGTATGCGCTTCCGGCAGGTAGTACAGCTTCTGCACCGAATTGCCCAGGCCGACGCCGGTCCACTCGCCACGGCCCACCGCCATCAGCGCGTTGGACAGCTGGTAGCCGTCGCCCTGCTGGTCGGCCCACGGGTCCAGGAACGAGGTGATGCGGCGCATGCGGTACGGCTCGATGATCGCCAGCGCGCTCATGCCGACCAGGCCGATGACCACCGGCATCGACATGCGCGGCATGTTCACCCCGCCCAGCACCAGCATGCCGGCGGTGATCGCCAGCAGCAGGGTCGAAGAACCGAAGTCCGGTTGCAACAGCAGCAGCACCACCAGCGCACCGGCCACGCCCAGCGGCTTGAGCATCGCCGGCCAGGTCGCATTGACCTCGTCGCGGAAGCGCACCAGGTAGCTGGACAGCCAGACGATGTACAGCACCTTCACCGCCTCGACCGTCTGGAACTTGGAGATGCCCAGGTTGATCCAGCGGCGTGCGCCGTTGACCGTGCTGCCCAGGCCCGGCGCAAACACCGCCAGCAGCAGCACGAAGCAGCCCAGCAGCAGCATCTGGTTGTACTGCTCGATGGATTTCAGCTCGGTGCGGGCGGCGATGACCGCCAGCACGATACCCACCGCCAGGAAGATCAGGTGGCGGTTGAGGTAGTAGAACGGGCTGCTCATCAAGGCGATCGAGCTGGACGCCACCATCACCACGCCCACGCCGGTGAGCGCGATGATCGCGCCCAGCAGCCACTTGTCGTAGCTGCCTTCGATGGCTTCAAGGCGTGTTGCCTGGCGGGACAGGTCGTTCATCTCAGCGCACCTTCAACGTGGCCAGGCCGATCAGCACGAGCACGACGGAGATGATCCAGAAGCGCACGATCACGCGCGGCTCCGGCCAGCCCTTCAGTTCGAAATGGTGGTGGATCGGCGCCATGCGGAACACGCGCTTGCCGGTCAGCTTGAACGAGGCGACCTGGATCATCACCGACAGCGTTTCGATGACGAACACGCCGCCCATGATCACCAGCACCAGTTCCTGGCGGGTGATCACCGCGATCGTGCCCAGCACCGCACCCAGCGCCAGCGCGCCGATGTCGCCCATGAAGACCATGGCCGGATAGGTGTTGAACCACAGGAAGCCCAGGCCGGCACCGGCGATGGCCGCGCAGATGATGACCAGCTCGCCGGCGCCCGGGATCTGCGGGATCTGCAGGTAGTTGGCGAACACCACGTTGCCCGAGGCATAGGCGAACACGCCCAGCGCGCAGGCCACCAGCACGGTCGGCATGATTGCCAAGCCGTCCAGGCCGTCGGTCAGGTTCACCGCGTTGGAGAAGCCGACGATCCAGAAGTAGGCGATGGCCACGAAGCCGATGCCGGCCAGCGGCAGCGCGACCGACTTGAACATCGGGATGTAGAAGGTCAGCGCTGCCGGCACGTCGGTCGTGTAGAACAGGAACAGGCCCGCGGCCAGGCCGAAGATCGACTGCAGCAGGTACTTCCAGCGCGACTTCAGGCCGTTCGGGTCACGGCGGACGATCTTGATCCAGTCGTCATACCAGCCGATGGCGCCGAAGCACAGCATCACCGCCAGCACCAGCCACACGTAGCGGTTGCGCAGGTCCGCCCACATCAGCACCGACAGGGTGATGGTGAGCAGGATCAGCGAACCGCCCATGGTCGGCGTGCCGGCCTTGGAGAAATGGGTCTGCGGACCGTCCTGGCGGATCGGCTGGCCGCCCTTGAACTGGGCGAGCTTGCGGATCATCGCCGGGCCGAACCACAGCGACAGGAACAGGGCCGTCAGCGCGGCAAGGATGGCGCGGAACGTCTGGTAGTTGAACAGCCCGAACAGGCTCTCCAACTGCTGCAACCATCGAGCCAGTTCATACAACATGGGGGGATTCCTCTCCTTGCGCCAGCAGCGCTTTGACAATCGTGTCCATGGCGCTGCCACGGGAACCCTTGACCAGGCAGCGCACGCCGGCGTGCAGCTCGTCCTTCAGCGCCTGCGACAGCGCGTCATGGGTGGCGAAATGACGGCCGCCGTCGCCGAAGGCGGTGGCGGCGGCGGCACTGAGCGGACCCAGCGCATACAGGCGCTTGAGGCCGGCGGCGCGTGCGCGGATGCCGGCCTGCGCATGCAGCGCTTCGGCATCCGGGCCCAGCTCGCGCATGTCACCCAGCACCAGCCAGCCCTCTTCCGGGGCAGTGGCCAGGGCATCGATGGCCGCAGCGAGCGAGCCGGGATTGGCGTTGTAGCTGTCGTCCACCAGCACCGCGCCGTTGCGCAGCTGATGGGCGATCTGGCGTCCCGGTACCGGCTGGGCCTCGGCCAGCCCGGCCGCAATCAGCGCCAGATCGACACCGGCGGCCAGCGCCAGGCTGGCGGCGGCCAGCGCATTGCTGACGTTGTGGCGACCCGGCAGGCCCAGCACCACGCGGGCTTCGCCGGTCGGTGCGACCAGGGTGAACTGGCTGCCCTGCGCACCGGCGCGGATGTCGCGCGCGGTCACGTCCGCCGAGTGTTCCAGGCCATAGCGCAGCACGCGGCAACGCGCCGGAGTGCCGACGAAGTGCTGTTCGAACCAGCGGCCGTAGGCATCGTCGGCGTTGATCACCGCCACGCCATCGGCCGGCAGCGCGGCATAGATCGCGCCCTTGGTCACCGCCACGCCGAGCAGGCTGCCCATCCGCTCCAGGTGGGCGGGGGCAATGTTGTTGACCAGCGCATAGCGCGGGCGGGCGATGTCGGTCAGGTAGGCGATATCGCCAGGCTTGCCAGCGCCCATCTCGTAGACGGCGTAGTCGGCATCTTCCGGCGCGTCGATCACCGCCAGCGGCAGGCCGATCTCGTTGTTGCGGTTACCCGGGTTGGCGTAGACCACCTTGTGCGCGTGCTGGGCCACCTGCTGCAGGATCGACAGCAGCAGGCTCTTCACGCTGGTTTTGCCATTGCTGCCGGTGATCGCGAACACCTCGGTGCCACGGTCACGCTGCATGCCGGTGGCGATCTTCGCCAGTGCCAGCTCGCTGTCGGCCACCAGCACCTGCGGCAGCTCGACCGGCAGCAGCCGCTCGACCAGCAGCGCACTGGCACCGCGCGCCTGCGCGTCGGCAGCAAAGTCATGGCCGTCGAAACGCTCGCCGCGCAGCGCCACATACAGGCTGCCCGGGCCCAGGTTGCGGGTGTCATTGCTGACTGCATCGATGGCCACGTCGTCGCCGTGGATCTCGCCACCGGCCCAGTGTGCGATCAGCGAAAGCAGGGTGCGCTTCATGCGGCGCCCTCCCCGGCCTGTGCCTGCAGAACACCGGCCTTGGCCGCCAGTGCAGCCGCAGCCACTTCGGTGTCGTCGAAGTCATGGCGCACGCCATTCACTTCCTGGTACGGCTCATGGCCCTTGCCGGCAATCAGGATGATGTCGCCGGCACCGGCTCGCTTCACCGCCAGGCCGATCGCACGCGCGCGGTTGCGCTGCACGGTCACGGCATCGGCGTGCTGGAAGCCGGCCAGGATGTCGGCCACGATCACGTCGCCATCCTCGCCACGCGGGTTGTCGTCGGTGACGATGACCTGGTTGGCCAGGCGCTCGGCAATCGCCGCCATCTGCGGACGCTTGCCGGTATCGCGCTCGCCACCGCAGCCGAACACGCAGAACAGCGTGCCCTGCAGATGGCCGTGCAGGCTGTCCAGCGCCTGCTCCAGCGCGTCCGGGGTATGCGCGTAGTCGACCACCACGGTCGGCAGGCCGTCTTCGCCGCCGAGGCGGTTCATGCGGCCACGGATCGGCTGCAGCGCCGACAGCACCTCGGCGATGCGCGGCAGCGGCTGGCCCTGCGCGTGCAGGGTGCCGGCCACGGCCAGCAGGTTGTCCACGTTGAAGCGGCCCAGCAGCGGCGACTGCACCGCGGCACGCTGGCCGTCGATGACCAGCTCGAAGGCAATACCGCGCCCATCCAGCTGCAGCGCTTCGGCGCGCACGCTGGCGTCAGCGGCACCGCGCGAGCTCAGGCCGATCGGTTGCACGCCGGCAGGCAGGCCGGCGAACAGCTGGCGACCGAAGGCGTCGTCCAGGTTCACCACCGCCGCCTTCAGGCCCGGGCGATGGAACAGCCGCGCCTTGGCCGCGCCGTAGCTGGCCATGTCACCGTGGTAGTCCAGATGATCGCGGGTGAGGTTGGTGAACACCGCCACGTCGTAGTGCACGGCATCCACGCGGCCCTGGTCCAGCGCGTGCGAGCTGACTTCCATCGCCACCGCGCGCGCGCCGGCGTCGCGCAGCTGTGCCAGCAGCGCATGCATCTGCAGTACCAGCGGCGTGGTGAATCCGGTCGGCTCGACTGCACCATAAAGTCCGGCGCCCAACGTGCCGATACTGCCACTGGGCGTTCCGAGCAGGTGCCAGGCCTGGGCCAGCAGCTGCACGGTGGAGGTCTTGCCGTTGGTACCGGTCACGCCGACCATCGCCATCGCCCGCGACGGCGCGCCGTGGAACTGGTCGGCCATCGCCCCCATGCGCGCCCGCAGGCCCGGCACGGCGATCGCATCGGCCGGCGCCGGCAGCTCGGCCGGTGCCGGTGGCTCGAACAGGATGGCGCTGGCACCGGCCGCACGGGCCTGCTCGACAAAGCCCAGGCCATGCGCGCCGAAACCAGCGATGGCGACGAAGGCATTGCCGGGGCGCACGGCGCGGCTGTCCAGCACCAGGCCGGTCAGAACGGGATCATGGCCCGCCAGGGCCACGTCCGGAAGCAACTGCGAAAGCAACATCGAAGGACTCATTGCGTGCCTCCCGTAGCGGGCGGCGTCTGGGCTTGCGCGCTCGGCAGCGCAGCATCGAATTCAGCGGCGGCATCGACCGGCAGCGCGGTCTCGGCCGGCGGCGCGGGCAGGATCGAGGCCGAATGGCCGACCTTGCCCGACTGCTGTGCGGCCAGCCACGACTGCAGGTCATCCAGCGGCACGTCCATCAAGCGCAGGGTGCCTTCCATCACGTTGTGATAGACCGGCGCCGACACCAGGCCACCGTAGAACTTGCCGGCCTGCGGATCGTTGATGACGATGACGGTGGCGAAGCGCGGGTTGGTGGCCGGCACCACGCCGGCGAACAGCGCGTTGTAATGGCCGCGCTCGTAACCGCCCGGACCGGCCTTGCGTGCGGTGCCGGTCTTGCCGGCCACGCGGTAGCCCAGCACCGCCGCCTGCTTGGCGCCGCCCTGGGTGACCACCGTCTCCATCATCGCCACCACCTGCCTGGCGACGTTCTCGTCGATGATCTGCTGGCCTTCGTTGCGCTGGCCCTTGACGAAAGTCGGCGCGATCAGGCGCCCGCCGTTGGCCAGCGCCGAGTACGCGGTGGCAATCTGCAGCGGCGTGACCGACAGGCCGTAGCCGTAGGACATGGTGGTCTTGGTGGTCCCCGACCAGCGCGCCGGACGCATCACCACACCGGCCGATTCACCCGGGAAACCGCTGTGCGGCGCCGAACCATAGCCGAAGCGGCGCACGCCGTCATAGAAGGTCTGGTCCGGCATCTTCGCCGCAACCTTGGCTGCACCCACGTTCGAACTGCGGGTGATCACGCCGGTCACGTTCAGCACGCCGTTGTTGCGTGGCACGTCGCGGATGGTGAAGCGACCCAGCGTCATGTAGCCCGGGTTGGTGTCGATGATGGTGTCCTTGGTCACCACACCGGCCTGCAGCGCGGTGGCGATGGTCAGCGGCTTCATCGTCGAACCCGGCTCGACCAGGTCGGTCACCGCGCGGTTGCGGCGCGTATCAGGGATCGCGCCGGTCAACGAATTCGGGTTGTAGGTCGGCAGGTTGACCATGGCCAGGATCTCGCCGGTGGTCACGTCCATGATCACCATCGAACCGCCGGCCGCCTTGTTGGCCACCAGCGCGTTGCGCAGTTCCTTGAAGGCCAGGTACTGGATGCGGCGGTCGATACTGAGCGTCAGGTCCTTGCCCGGCTCAGCGGCACGCAGCAGATCGCTTTCGACGGTCTCCCCCTTGCGGTTGCGGATCACCCGCTTCGCACCGGGCTTGCCGCGCAGCCATTCGTCGAAGGCCAGCTCCAGGCCTTCCTGGCCGCGATCATCGATGTTGGTGAAGCCCAGCACGTGCGCCATCGCCTCACCCTGCGGGTAGAAGCGGCGGAACTCGCGCTGAGCCGCCACGCCCGGAATCTTCAGCGCGACCACCTTCTCTGCCTCGTCCGGATTGATCCGGCGGCGCAGGTACATGAATTCCTTGTCCGACTTCTGCGACAGGCGGCTGCTCAGCTCATCCACCGACATGCCGACCGCCTGGGCCAGCTCGGGGATGCGCTCGGGCGAACGCAGCAGGTCCTGCGGGTTGACCCAGATCGAGGCAACCGGCGTGGATACCGCCAGCGGCTCGCCGTTGCGGTCGGTGATCATGCCGCGCGAGGTCTTGATCGGCAGCTCGCGCAGGTAGCGGGCCTCACCCTGGCGCTGGTAGAAGTCGCTGTTGATGATCTGCACGTAGGCCGCGCGACCGACCAGCGACACCGAGCACAGGCCAAGCGCCAACGCCACCCAGCGCAGGCGCTGGCGCAGGTTGAAGGCATTGCGTGGACGGTTGCGACCGGCCTTGCTCATGGGCGCACCACCACGATGTCGGCGGCCTCGGGGAACTTCATGCCGAGCTTTTCGCGGGCGATGCGATCGACACGGTTGGCTTCGGCCAGCGTGGCCTGCTCCAGCTGCAGGCGGCCGAATTCCAGGTTGATGTCATCGCGCTTGCGCTCGGCGCGCGACAGCTCGATGAACGTCTGCCGATGACGGTGACGCACGAACACGACGCCGATCGCCGAGGCCACGGTGCAGGCCAACAGGATGATCAGCAGCAGCCGGCTCATGCGTCGGCCTCCCGCTTCTGGGCCACGCGCAGCACGGCGCTGCGGGCGCGCGGGTTGGCGGCCAGCTCTTCGTCGGTGGCCTTGATGGCCCCACCGATCAGGTCCAGCGTCGGCACGAACGCAACGGCCTCGGGCAGGCGGCGGTTGGCCGGCGGCGCCTTGGCCAGGCGGTTCATGTACTGCTTGACGATGCGGTCTTCCAGCGAGTGGAAGCTGATCACCGCCAGACGGCCACCGGGCTTGAGCCGTTCCACCGCCGCATCGAGCCCTGCTTCCAGATCGGCCAGCTCGCGGTTGATGTGGATGCGGATGGCCTGGAAGCTGCGCGTGGCGGGATGGATCTTGTCCTTTCCACGCGGCATCACCGAGGCGATCAGCTCGGCCAGTTCGGCGGTGCGGGAGAACGGCTGCTTCTCGCGGCGGGCCACGATGGCGCGGGCGATGCGCCGGCTCTGGCGCTCTTCGCCGTAGGTCCACAGCACATCGGCGATCTCGCGCTCTTCCACGCGGTTGATCCACTGCGCGGCGCTTTCACCGCTGTCCGGGTCCATGCGCATGTCCAGCGGGCCGTCCTTGCCGAAGCTGAAGCCACGTTCGGCCACGTCCAGCTGCGGCGACGACACGCCCAGGTCGAACAGCACGCCGTCCAGGCCTTCGGCCGTCGCATCCCACTGCAGCAGCTGGGCGAAGCTGCCACGGAAGATGGACACGCGCGGGTCCGGCGCGAAATCACGCTCGGCAACGGCGATGGCTTCCGGATCCTTGTCCATGACCAGCAGGCGCCCCTCGGGACCGAGCTGGGTGAGCACGCCACGTGCATGACCGCCACGACCGAACGTGCCATCCAGATAACGTCCGTTTTCGATCACCCTCAGGCCTTCAAGGACCTGGGTGTACAGGACCGGCAGGTGCACCGCCGGCGACTGCGACACCGGAAGGTGACCGGCCTGCGCTTCTGGGCGCATCCGGGCACCCCGGCTCACAACTTCAGGTCGAGCAACCCATCACCCAGATCCTCGTCAGACAACGTCTGCTGGATCAGGGCCCGATGCGCCTGCTCGCTCCACAATTCGAACTTGTCGCCCATGCCGAGCAATACCGCCTTCTTCTCAATGCCCACCGCACCGCGGTGGCTGGCGGGGATGCTGATGCGACCGTTGCCGTCCAGCTCCAGATGGGCGGCCGAGCCGACCAGCTTCTGCTGCAACAGGCGCACGACGCGCTGGGTGTTGGGCTTGGACATCACATCATCGCGGACCCGTTCCCATTCCGACTCTGCGTACAGCCACAGGCAGCCGGCTTCGAACGGGTTGTAGGTCAGCACGAGACGGTTGTTGCTGGCGCGCGCGACGAGGTCGCGGTAAGCGGTGGGAACCGCCATGCGCCCCTTGTCGTCAACTGTGATGGCCGTCTCGCCCTGGAACACGACGCCTGCACCTTGTCCTTCGCCCGGTGAAACATTGAACCACGAAAACCCACAAAACACCCGGATTTCCCTCTGATGCCCACCTTAGCAGCGGGCCGAGGGTTGTCAACAACTTTTCAGCAGGGAAATCGCCAGCCGCATCAATGGCTTGCAACAACCTTTAGAGAATTGTTCAAGGCTTATCCACAAGTTGCTGATCCGTCTCAATTTTTGAGATTGAACAGAAGTTCAGGGGCGTGGACGGGGCGTGAAACATCGGCCGCGCATTCATCAGAGCCGGGCCGGAAACGGCGCCAGACTGCGCAAACCGTGCACAATGACGCCATGTGCCTGCTCGCTCTTGGCTGGATGCACCACCCGCGCTGGCGGCTGGTGATGGCCGGCAACCGTGATGAGTTCCACGCCCGCCCCACCGCAGCGCTGGCCCCCTGGCAGGATGAGACTTCCGTCATCGGGGGACGCGACCTGCGCTCCGGCGGTGGCTGGGCCGGGGTCGGCGCCTCGGGCCGGATGGCGGTGGTCACCAACGTCCGCGACCCGCTGGTGGCCCAGACCGGACCGTCGCGGGGCGCGCTGGTGGCCGACTTCCTGCGCGGCCGCGACCCGGCTGCGGTCCATATCGAGCGGTTGGCGACCGTGGCCGGCGCCTATGCCCCGTTCAATCTCCTGCTGGCCGATCGCGATAGCCTGGAGTACCTGGGCAACCATCCCGCCGAACGGCAGACGCTTGGCCCGGGCGTGCATGGCATGTCCAACGGTGCGCTGGACGCGCCCTGGCCGAAGACCCGGCGGTTGATGACGGCGCTCTCGGCCTGGCTGGATGAGGACGGGGTCAGATCCCTTTCGCAAAGCGAAAGGGATCTGACCCCGGACCTGACCCCGCTATGGACCGCGCTGGCCGACGAACACCGCCCCGCCGACAGGGACCTCCCCGACACCGGGATCGGCCTGGAACGCGAGCGCTGGCTGAGCCCGGCCTTCATCCGCGGCGACGACTACGGCACCCGCGCCAGCACCGTGCTGCTGATCGACGCCGACGGCCACGGCGAGATCCACGAACGCCTCTTCGGCCCGCAGGGTGTCTCCAGCGGACAGAACCACGTCATATTCTGACCCGGTCGTGCCGGCCGCTGGCCGGGTTCTCCTGCCGGCACGACCTGCACGCCATTGTCGCCATCGACGCGGCGGCAGGCGTCATCGCAACAGGCCTGAAACGTCATTCAGCTTCCAGCCGCGACCGCAATGTGCCCGTGCCACAGAGGTCCCGGCATTCCAGCCCGCCCACTGTGTCCTTTTCGCATTTGGCACTGTGTCTATAAATGTCGGCCCTGACCTCCCAGGGTGGTCGCGCCCGGCACTCCGCCGCGCGATCGACCGCAACCACAAGGAGGCCCCATGCGCCGCATCCTCATCCTGCTCGCCACCCATCTGCTCACCCTCGGCCTGGGCTTCGGCCTGGGCGTCTATCTGCTGCCAATCCTGATCGCCCCCGATGACCCGCCGGTCGCTCAGGTACAGGCCGCGATGAAAGACGCCACCTACCGCACCACCTTCCGCCGCGACCTCAAGGGCAGCGATGCGGTGCACTGGGCCGAAGGCAAGGTCAGCGTCAGCGCCACCCAGGTCGCCTTCGACGGCAAGATGGGACCGGGCCCGGATTACAAGGTCTACCTGGTCCGCGACTTCGTCGACAACAAGGCCGACTTCCTGAAGATCAAGGCGCAGGCCCAGCGCATCGGCGAGGTAAAGACCTTCAACCGCTTCCTGGTGGAGGTGCCCGCGAACGTGGACGTGGACGACTACACCACGGTGGTGGTGTGGTGCGAGCGCTTCTCGCAGTTCATTTCCGCCGGGCAGTACCGCACGCCGGGCTGAACAACATCCCGAGCGTCTGGACGGAAAGCAGCCGAGCATGGCTCGGCTGTACTGTAGAGCCGAGCCGTGCTCGGCTTACCGGAAAAAGAGGCGGAGCCGGCCGATAAGCCGGGTTCTGTCGTGGACAGTCATTCCTCTAGGCGTTACGTCACCGCAACGCTCAAGCAACCTACCCGGATCCAACGCGGGCCGCGCCAAAGGATCCCTATTTGGTCTTGCTCCAGGTGGGGTTTGCCGTGCCGGTCTGTTGCCAGACTCGCGGTGCGCTCTTACCGCACCATTTCACCCTTACCGGCCTTCCGAAGAAGACGTAGGCGGTATCTTTCTGTTGCACTTTCCGTCGGCTTGCGCCGCCCAGGCGTTACCTGGCACCTTGCCCTATGGAGCCCGGACTTTCCTCGGCACCCCCGAAGGGATGACGCGACTGTCTGGCCGGCTCCGCCAGTGCACATTCTAGCCTACGCACGCCCGTCCTGCCGTGCCGATCGCGGCATCCGGTTCATCCACGCGTGGCGTGGCTCTAGCGGCCCTTCGCCCTCGCCATCACCACCGCCCGCGACTCTAGCACCACATCTACGATCAATTCCCGCACCTGCGGTTGCGAACCGTCCCATTCAATGCGGCGAACGCGCACGTCCACGCGATCGCCCGGCGCGTAGGCTTTCAACGCTTGGCCGACACCGAAGACGGTCTTCACTCGGGTACCCGCCACGGCCAGCACCCCATCCCCCTTGCGCAGGCCGGCGCGATGGGCCGGACCCTCGTCAGGCTCGGATTCGATCACGGTCGCGCCCCCCATCTGAACGCCGAGGACCGGGCGCAGCGCGTCGCTACGCGAATCCCCTTCCCCCGCCTGCTCGCGCGCCAATTCGGTGGCGCCCAGCAGTGCATCGTCCAACCCCGCATCGAAATAGGGCGCGTTGTCCACGAATGCGGCGCATTGCCACGACGCGCGCTCGGGCACCGGCTCGCGCCTCGCACGCAGGGCCTGCCGCAGGTCGCGCCATTGCGCCGCGCTGACGTATCGCTGCTGGCTGTTCACCAACTGCTGGTAGGCCGCCTCGATCTGCGCGTGGTTGTCGGCCCCCACCTGCAGACATGCCTCGTAGCTCTCCAACGCGTCACGTGCCGCGCGGTAGGTCAGGTAATTGCCGTAATCGCGAACCGACTGCAGCCGATTGAACTCGACCAACCCCGGATCGAACAGCAGGTAGCCGACATAGTCCGGGCCCAGATCGGCTTCGGTAATGGCTGCAGGTGGCGGCGCTTCAGCTGCAGGAGCTGGCACATCGGCCAGTGCGAACAGCAGGAACAGTCCCTTTTCAAACATCTGTCTTTCCTCCCTGAAGGAAATTTGAGAGCTTCGCCCCTTAGCCCCCCGGAATTCGGCCGCTGCCGTGTTCCAGCGTCCCAGTCTGTGAACGAGCCATGCAGGTCTGCACGCCCTTTCAGGACTTTTCGCCCAGCTCCCGGCGAAGATCGTCGACCAACCGCTTTCTACTGCTACGGTCATACTCGGCCGGCGAAAACGGCATCGACGCACGCGCATAGATGGTGCCTTCCTCGCAGGTGTAGGTGGGCTGCGGCACCGCGCCCACTGCAATCAGGCGACTGAGTCTTTCTTCTGACACATTGCAGAATGCGGCGAACGCATCCTTTGGCAGGAAATGAGCTTGAAGGTAGGCTGTCAATGCCATCTCGAACAATTACTCCCAAGTGGGGGATGAAGAGGCGTGTGCCGGAGCGTCTTCGCCCAAGCCAGGCGTTTGAGGACATCCCGAGCACCGGTCCTCACGCATCAGAGGCCTCGGAAATGGGATCACACTACGGACACCCTTCCGCATCGGGAGTATCCGCACGGGCTCGACTGATCTCAATGTCGCTCTGCAGGACGTCCCGTCATGCCAAAGGCTGCTGGGTTCGTACGATCATCAGTGGGTCGATCATTGATGCTCATCACGACATTGCCTGGCCCCTGATTCGCCCCTCAGCTGCGCACGTGAGCACATTCACTCGCCAGAGATCGGCGACCCTCCGGCGGATGCGAACCGTTTCACATTTCGCGCCGCGCGCTGCCCAGGCATGGCCCGGAGCGATCCATCAACTCCCGTACAGCGCCTTGCGCGGTGCGCCGGTCAACTCAGCAGCCAGCTTGGCGGCAGTTGACGGCGGCAGGTGCTCGCTCAGCTTCGCGTAGACGCGACGGCCGTGTGCCAGCTGCGCTTCCTCATCGTCACCCGCCCCCTGCACCATCACTACGAACTCGCCCTTGCGCTGGTTCTCGTCGGCCTCGACCCTGGCCAGCAGGCCGGACAGGTCACCATCAAGGACGGTCTCGAACAGCTTGGTCAGCTCGCGGGCCAGCACGGCCGGGCGTTCGCCGCCGAAGATCGCCGCCATGTCGGCCAGCGACTCGGCGATGCGGTGCGAGGATTCGTAGAACACCATCGTGCGCACTTCGCCGGCCAGCGCCTGCAGGCGGTCGCGGCGGCCGCTGGCCTTGGCCGGCAGGAAGCCCTCGAAACTGAAACGGTCGCTGGGCAGGCCGGCCACGCTCAGCGCGGCGATGGCGGCGCAGGCACCGGGAACCGGGCTGACCTTGATGCCCGCCGCGCGGGCCGCGCGCACCAGGCGGAAACCGGGGTCACTGACCAGCGGGGTACCCGCATCGCTGACCAGCGCCAGCGACTCGCCGGCCTGCAGGCGCGAGACCAGGCGCTGCGCCAGGGCCTCTTCATTGTGTTCGTGCAGGGCCACCAGCGGTTGCTGGATGCCAAAATGGGACAGCAGCTGGCCGCTGCGGCGGGTGTCCTCGGCACAGATGGCCGCCACCGAACGCAGCACCTCCTGCGCGCGCGGGCTCAGATCGGCCAGGTTGCCGATCGGGGTGGCGACGACGTACAGGGTTGGCACACTCATTTCAGCGGTACTCACGGGGCAAGGGTAGAATCGTAGCGTGTACCCGGCCAAGGCCGCTGCCCTCATCGCATGGACCCGATCATGAACAAGCCCGCCGCACGGATCTCCGCCCTGTCGTTGTCGCTGATGCTGCTGGCCGGTTGTGCCACCACAAGCCTGACCAGCACCCCCGATTCGCCGGCCCAGAGCCAGGCGCTGGCGCTGATCGAACAGGGCAAGCCGCGCGACGCCGCACTGCAGCTGGAAGGCCTGGCCGCCACGCTGCGCGGCGGCGCCCGCAGCAACGCCCTGGCCGATGCCGCTTGGGCCTGGCACCTGGCCGGCGACAGTGCCCGCGCGCGCAGCCTGCTCGGCCAGCTCACCGCACGCCAGCTGTCCGGCGCCAGCCTGCAGCGCTACCAGCTGACCGGTGCCGAGCTCGCCTTGGCCGACAAGCAGCCGGCGCAGGCACTGGCCCTGCTGAAGGACCACGGCGACAACGTGCTGCCGGCGCTGCGTACGCGCTGGTACCTGGCCCGCGCCAGTGCCCTGCAGGGCACCGGCGATGCCTTCGGCGCCGCCACCGAGCGCGCCCGCGCCCATTCCAGCCTGACCGGCAGCGCGCGCAGCGAGAACCAGGCCGCCATTGCCGGCCTGCTCGGCACCCTCGACGACGCCACCCTGCGCAGCCGTGCCGCCGCCCTGCCGGCCAACGACCCGCTCTACAACTTCGCCGGCCGTGCGCTGATCGCGCGCGGCCTGCCGCTGCCGCGCCCGTTCGACCGCGATGGCGCGGCCCAGTTCGACACCAGCAAGCGCCCGCCGGCGATGAGCGACGGTTACCGCCCGCCGGCCAAGCTGGCCGTGCTGCTGCCGCTCAGCGGCCGCCTGGCCACCGCCGCACAGCCGGTGCGCGATGGCCTGTTGAGCGCTTATTACGGTGAAAGCCGCCGCCGCCCGGACATCAACTTCTTCGACACCGCCGGCACCCCGGCCGGTGCCCTGGCCGCCTATGACAAGGCCGTCGCCTCCGGTGCCGACTTCGTGGTCGGCCCGCTGGGCCGCGACGAAGTGGACGCGGTGTACGGCCGCCAGCAGCTGCAGGTGCCGGTGCTGGCCCTGAACCGCGGCAAGGACGCACCGCCGGCCGGCAGTGCCGGCTTTTCGCTGGCACCGGAAGACGACGGCATCGTCGCCGCCGAGTACCTGCGTGGCCGCGAGCGCAGCAAGGCGCTGGTGATCAACAGCGCTGACGACACCGGCCGCCGTGCCGCCGCCGCCTTTGCCCAGCGCTTCGCGCAGCGCGGTGGCCAGGTGGTGGCCACGATCGGCGTCACCGATGCCGTCGGCGATGTCGGCGCGCAGGTGCGCAACGCCGGCCAGGTCGATGCCGTGTTCCTCGCGGTGCGTGCGCCGCAGGCGCGCCTGCTGGCGCCGCAGCTGGCTCTGGCCGGTGCAGGCGGCGCGACCCGCGTCGGCACCTCGCAGCTGACCGTTGGCAGCGGCAAGGTGGAAGAAGACGTGGCGCTGGACGGCATCGTCTATCCGAACGAAGCCTGGAACGTGCGCAGCGTGTCCGGCCTGCCGTCGGCCAGCCAGGTGGCCAGCACCCTGCCGAGCGCACGCGGTGCGGCCGGCCGCCTGTTCGCCTTCGGTGCCGACGCCTGGAAGATCACCGCCTACCTGGACAAACTGTCCAACGAAGGCGGCCTGGACGGTGCCACCGGCACCCTGTTCCTGGACAGCAACGGCAACATCCTGCGCCAACCGGCCTGGTCGACCTTCAATGGCGGCCGGCCGATGCCGATCGTCGGTGGTCGCTGAGCGCAGCCAACGGGGCTCGGCGGTGGAAGCGGCCGCCGAGCAGCATCTGCAACAGGCCGGACTGCAGCCGCGTGCGCGCAATGTGCGCTATCGCGGCGGTGAACTGGACCTGGTGATGGACGATGCCGGCACCGTGGTGTTCGTGGAAGTGCGCTACCGCGCGCGATCCGATTTCGGCGGTGGCGCCGCTTCGGTCGATGCGCGCAAATGCCGGCGCCTGGCCCACGCCGCGCAGCTGTACCTGCAGGACCACCCGGCGCTGGCGAATGCACCCTGCCGCTTCGATGTGGTGGAAGCCACCGGCGAACCGCCGCAGCTGCATTGGCTGCGGGATGCGTTCCGCTTGGATGACTGCTGATGGCTACTCTTTGCCGGCCAGCGGCCGGCACTACCCGTCAGGCCTGCAGCCGGCCCGCGGCCGGTACGACCATGGTGCGTGACTGATGCCGTCGATCATCACCCATGCCGCTGTGCCGCTGGCGCTGTGGTGCGCCGCTGATCGTGGCCGCATCCCACCGCGCCTGCTGGCCGCCGGCGTGATCGCAGCGATGTTGCCCGATGCCGATGTACTGGCCTTTGCGCTGCACATTCCCTATGCCGATGCGTTCGGCCATCGCGGCGCCAGCCACTCACTGCTGTTTGCCGGCGTGCTGGCAGCATTGGCCGCGGCGTTGGCGTTCTTGGGTAGTCGCCGACCTTGGTCGCCGGGTGTGTGCCAACCAAGGTTGGCATCTACCGTACAAGCCGCTGTATTCGTCTTCGTCTGTGCCGCCAGCCATCCGCTGCTCGATGCGATGACCTCCGGTGGCCTCGGCGTCGCACTGGCGTGGCCGTGGAGCGAACACCGCTTCTTCGCGCCATGGCGCCCCATCCGCGTGTCACCGTTCGCGCCACAGTTCTTCAGCGCACGCGGCGTGGCTACCCTGCTCTCCGAACTGCGTTGGGTGTGGCTGCCACTGGCCGGCGCCGTTGTCGCCTGGAAACTGATCCAACCCGCTCCTGCTGCCCCACGAGACCTGTCATGAGTCCTTCCCTACCCACCGATTTGGTTGCCGAACTGTCCACCCTGCTGGGCGCGGAGGGCTGGCGCATGGATGACGGCGCGCTGGAGGCGAATGCGCAGGACAACTCATGGCGCCATCAGCGGCCGGCTGCAGTGGCGTTTCCGGCGGACATCGAGCAGGTGCAGGCGCTGGTGCGTGCCTGTCGCGTGCATGGCGTGGCGCTGGTCGCGCGCGGCGCCGGCACCGGCACTACAGGTGCAGCGGTCCCGCAGCCGGGCAGCATCGTACTCTCGTTCACCCGCATGGATCGCATCGTCGAGATCCGCGCCGGCGATCGTTGCGCGGTGGTGCAGCCGGGCGTTCTCAATGGCACCCTGCAGCAGGCACTGGCCCCGCATGGCCTGTTCTGGGCACCGGATCCCTCAAGCGCCGAGATCTGCAGCATCGGCGGCAACCTGGCCTGCAATGCAGGTGGTCCGCGCGCGGTGAAGTACGGCACCAGCCGCGACAACGTGCTGGGCCTGGTGGCGGTGACCGGAACCGGCGATGTGATCCGCTGCGGCGGCGCCTACACCAAGGATGCCACCGGCTATGACCTCACCCATCTGCTGGTGGGCAGCGAAGGCACGCTGGCACTGATCGTGGAAGCCACGCTGAAACTGACCCCGCTGCCGGTCAGCCAGGCCGGCCTGCGCGTGTTGTACCGCGATGCCGATGCCGCCGCGGCCGCCGTATCGCGGTTGATGTCGCAGCCGGTGGTACCCACCCGCCTGGAATTCATGGACGCGCGCAGCCTGGAGCTGCTGCGGTTGAATGGTGCCGACGTGCCGGAGGCAGGCGCGATGCTGCTGGTCGAGGCCGATGGTGACCACGACACGCTGCCTTATCTGCTGCAGGCACTGGCCAGTGCCGCCGAAGGCGACGGCATGATCGAGCTGGACGTGGCGATGGAGGGCCGCGCGCGCGACCAGCTGTGGGCCGCACGCAAGGCGCTGTCGCCCGCGCTGCGCAGCGTTGCGCCGGGCAAGATCAATGAAGACGTTGTGGTCCCGGTGTCGCGCATTCCGGAACTGGTGGCCGGCGTGCAGGCCCTGGCACGTGACTACGCGCTCACCATCGTCACCTTCGGCCATGCCGGCAACGGCAACCTCCACGTCAACATCCTCTACCACCCGGAGGATGCCGATGAAAACACGCGCGCGCATGCCGCGCTGCCGAAGATCTTCGAGCTGACGCTGGCGCTGGGTGGCACGCTGTCGGGCGAGCACGGCATTGGCCTGGCCAAGCGCGATTTCATGGTGCAGGCGTTCAGCCCGGCGACGCTGGCGACGATGCGCGCAATCAAGGCCGCGCTGGACCCGGATGGCATTCTCAACCCGGGCAAGGTGCTGCCGCCGACATAGACCGCGCACACTCCTGTAGAGCCGAGCCCATGCTCGGCTGCTCTCCATTCCGTTCGCGAAACTCCCACGCTGCGCGCGAAAGCCGAGCGTGGGCTCGGCTCTACAACGGCGTGTCGTTCACCTCCGCGCTCCCGTAGAGCCGAGCCGGTGCTCGGCTGCTCTTCGAGCAGACCGCGATGAAGCCCGCGCTGCGCGCGAAAGCCGAGCGTGGGCTCGGCTCTACACCGGCGTGTCGCCTGCAATATCGATCAGGGTCTGCCGGAAGCTGGGCAACAGCACGCGGTTGCCATGCCCGCTCAGGTGGTCGTTGTCGAAGAACAGCGGTTCACCCTCTTCCACTGCCGAACAGGTCTGCGGACCGCACAACAGTGGCAGCGGGTCCCACACTGTGAGCGATGGATAGCGCGCTGCCAGCTCGGCCAGCAACGCCATCTGTGGTGCACGCAGCCTCTCCAGATCACCGCGCGGCATGCTCAGGCCTCCCGCGCAGGCCGGATTGTGGCGGTTGAACCAGTCCGAGCAGCGATAGGCCCCGGCCTTGAACAACGGCAGCGGCGCATCCACAACCACGTGCACGCCCAGCTTCTGCAGACGCCCTAGAACACGATCCGCCTCATCACGCGCAGCCTGTGCATGGGCCGGGGTGCGCTCGTCCAGCAGCTGTTGATAGATCTGCTGCGCATCCTGGCGCTGCCAGTCAAACCCACGCAGCTCCGGCATACGCAGGGCCGCCAGCAACACGATGTCGCCCGGACGCGCCTCGTGTTCGATGTTCGTCAGCGCGTCTTCAATGAAGCCTTGGCAATCGGCCGGGCTGGCGCGCAGCAGATTGACGAAACTGCAGCCGCCGCGGTCATCCTGGCGCACCTCCATACCGGTCTGGCGCGCGACCATGCTGGTCATCGTGCGGTAGGCCGCCGCATGCGAATCGCCGGCCACGAACAGGCGCCGCCCTTCAAGCGCGGGTGCACTTACCGGCTCCAGCGGGCGCCACGCCGGGTAGCGGCGCGCCTGCCATGCGTAGCCGTCGCGGGTGACGCTGAGCGAGACCTGCTCGTGGTATTCCACGGTAGCCCAGGCACCCGCACCACACAGCGCCACCAGCGGAAACGCCATCGCCAGCACCTTGGCCGGTGCCAGCCGCAGCAGCGGCGCCGCACTGCGCAGCGGGCGCTCGATGAAGTGGTAGGACGCGGCCGATATCGCCAGCAGCAGCACCGGATACAGCCACAGCGCGGCACCGTGCAGGCCATACGTCCAGCGCAGCAGTACAAGCAGGGGCCAATGCCACAGGTACAGCGAATAGGACAGCCGACCCAGGTAGGCCAGCGGTGCGCAGCCCAGTGCGCGGGCCATGCGCGATGTTCCCGATGCCGACACGCCTGCCAACAGCATCAACGTCCCGCCGACGGTAGCCAGCACGCCCGGCACCGGCATCGCCAGCTGAGGGGCGATCACCACGCCTGTACCCAGCAGTGCCAGACCGACCGCTGCAACCGTGTCACCGCTCCGGCCCGGCACGCGCCCACGCATCCACTGGTGCAGCAGCGCGCCCGCAGCCAGCTCCCAGAACCGTGCAGGCAGCAGATAGAACGCTGCCGCCGGTGCCGTCTGCGCCTGCCAGCCTGCCCACGCCAGCGACAGCACGGTGAGCACCGGCAACAGCCAGCGCGCCCACAGCCAGCGTTCGCGCCCGCGCAGCCACACGAAGAACAACAGCGGGAAGACCAGGTAGAACTGCTCCTCCACACCCAGCGTCCATGTATGCAGGAAGGGATTGAGTTCTGCGCCGGGTGAGAAGTAATCGTCCTGCTGTCCGGCCAGCACGATGTTGCTGAAGCCGACCAGCGCGGCCCAGCCGGTCTGGTCGAACTGCTCATTGCGCCACGCGCGGGGAATGAACAGTGCCGACAGCACGAAGGTCGCCATCAGCATCACCAGCAGCGCCGGCAGCAGGCGCAGCACGCGGCGCCGGTAGAAGTCGAGCAGCATCGCGCCCAGCGACGCATGGGTGCGCGAGGCCAACGACTGGCTGATCACGAAGCCGGACACCACGAAGAACAGGTCCACGCCGGTGAAGCCGCCGGGCAGCCACGTCGCGTTGGTGTGGAAGAGGATGACGGCCAGCACCGCCAGTGCACGCAGGCCATCAATGGCGGCGTTGTGGGAACGTTCGGGAGCAGACATGCGGGTGACCGGCAGCGAGCGATCCGGCAGCATCGCCACCGTTTGCGTAGTCATTCAATGGACGATCGCGACAGACATGGACATCGTTCAGGTCCCGCCCCCCCCGCTCGACGCGGTTGTAGAGCCGAGCGATGCTCGGCTGCTCTTCGTTCAGATCGCGGTGAGCCGAGCGTGGGCTCGGCTCTACAGAGGTCCGTGCGCCGCCCCCGGCACGCCCGCTTACCAGGCCATGCGCAGGCCCAGCTGGCCGCCCACATTGCGGTAGCCATGATCGCCATGCTGCACGCTCACGCCACCCCACGCGCCCCAGCGCTGGCCCAGCTTCAACTCGGCACCGGCCTGCACCTCGTAGCGGTTGCGCGGCACGTCCGCGCCCAGCCTGTCACCGTCGAACTGCAACGTACTGGTGCCACTGCCACGCAGCCAGTTCACGCCCAGGTAGGGCTGCACGATGTTGCTGGCGGCAGTGCCATGGCCAAACACGCGCACGCCCAGGCGCCCGCTCAGGCCACCGGCATCGGCGTGATCGATCACCGTGCCGTTGCGCTCCACGTGGCGATCGGTGCGGAAATCGACATGGCTCAGCTGCAGCTGCGGCTGCACGTACAGCGCGCTGGCGGCACCCTGCCACACGTTGAAGGTGTAGCCGGCCTCCAGTGACGCACTGGCCATGCGCGAATCGTAGTGCTCCGGCTCCAGGCCTATGCCCTGCACCCGGTTATCGAAACGGCCGTACTGCAGGTTCGCATCCATGTACGCACCCTGCGTACCGTCAGCCACCTGCATCCAGGTGCCGTACACACCTACCGCGCTGCCACGCACCCGACCCTTGGCGCTGTAGCCGGTCAGATCGGACACTGCGCTGCTGTCAGCACGCCCCGTGCCCAGCATCACGCCGAACGCTGCATTGCCTCGGCGAACCAGGTCAGTGCCAATCTGCAGCACCGAGGTGTTGCCATCAATCGACAGCTGACCACCGACCGCGCTGAAGTCCGCCTGCTGACGTCCCACGCGCGCCCACGCGGCACGGCCTTCGTCCAGCGAGACGGCACCGATGCGGTCGTTCAGGCGATGGGAAAACATGTTGATGGCCGCCGACTGGTTGGCCAGGTACGCCCCGGCTTCGGGACGCAGCACCGGCACCGGGTCCACCGGGTCCACAGGGTCCACCGGGTCCACGGGATCCACCGGATCGATGGGATCAACCGGGTCCACCACACAGCCCGGCGCGGCCGGATTGTCCTTGCAGCCATCAAACCATTGCGAACGCAGATACCAGTTGCCATCGGTGGGATCAGTCACGCCCCCCTTGAACAGGAAGTACTCATAGGAGCCGCCCACGGCGCGGCCGGCAAGCGCATAGGTCGCCAACGATGCACCGTCCACTTCGATCAGCTGGATGCCATCGGTGGTCTGAGCGCCAACGCCGCCAATGTTCTTCACCGCAATGCTTGCATCGCCCGAAGTATCGCCACGCACATGCAGGCGATCAAAAGCGCTGTCGTCACCGCCCAGGGCGCCCTGGAACAGGAACGTCGCGCCCTCGCTGTGCAGATCACCGTCCACGGTGAGCGTGTTGAATCGGCCACTGCCGTCGGACAGCGCCACACCACTGTTCAGTACGCTCAGTTCGCCCACCGTGGCATCACCGGTCAGTGTCCACTGGCTTCCGCTTTCAATCGCCATCGTCTGCACCAGGTTGGACGTGCCCTGCCACAGCGACCCGTCTGCCAGGCGCACGTGCACATCGGACTGCGGCACCAGACCGGCATCCTCGTCCTCGGGCGTGATGACGATGTCGCCGACCATCTGCGAATGCCCCTGCAACACCACGTCGAAACGCCCCGCCACCGCCGCATCCAGTGCGATGGCAATGCCATTGCCACCCGATACGTAGGCGTTGTTGGACAGCGTCAAACGGGAGTCACGGTTGCTGCGAACCCACACACCGCCGTGCTGCACGCTTTCCAGCGCACTGCCGTCGATGCCCAGGCTGCCGTTGTCATTGATCACCGCAGCCCAGGCGCCCTCGCCCTCGGTGCGAATGTGCGAACCGGCCAACGTCATCCCGCCCCTGCCCCCGGTCAGCACACCATGGGCCTGCTGGCCTTCGGTACGGATGATGCTGTCGTCCAGATGGATGCTGCCGCCCTGGCGCGCAACCGCACCGATCGCACCCGCACCCGTGGTGTGAACCTGGGCCGCACGCGCAGTGATGATCGGGCCGGCGCCGATGCCAGTGAAATCGGCATACAGGCCATGGCTGCTCTCACCGGACGTGGTCACATTCACGCGGTCCAGATCCGCCGTACCGGTTCGTGCATCGATACCGACCGCACGGTCCCCCTCGCTGATGACGGAACTGCGGGCCATTGCCAGCGTCGATTCGGAGAACATCTTGACCGTTGCGGTCCCGTTGCCGGTGCTGTGGAAGTTGGAGTCCGCCACCGTGACTGCATTGCTGCGACCATTGATGTCCAACGCGATGCCGCTGGCCTTCACCGTGCTTCCTGAGAGGTTGAGCCGGTTGTTATCGGCCAGCCAGATGCCCGACTCGCCTTCAATTGCAACGCCGGTCAGGGTCATGTTCGCCCCGGTGGCCGACACCGCGCGGCTGCCCAGCCCCATCGCCGAGATCGAGCCACCGGTCATGGTGATGTCACCGCCGCCGGCGAGGCCGACCGACGACACACCCTCCATGCGGATGTTCACATCCTGCAGCGTTGCCTGGCTGCCGGTATGCGCCACAACGCCCATGCCGGTGCCCTTGTTGATGACGTCAGTCGCCGTCAGATGCAGTTCGCCTCCCGTCGTTGCCAGCGCGGTAGTGGCACCAAAACCGGTGGTGACCAAGGTCGAACCATTCAGTTCGATACGACTGCCAGCCCCTTCGGCACGGGCTGCGGATGCCCCGCTACCATCCGCACTCACATTGACCGCACCCATCGGCACGATGCTGCCGCCGTTGAGCGCATGGAAGGCGTGGTTGCCCACGCCGGTTGCGCTGTAATCCCCCGCTGCCGGGGTCTGTGCATCGCCGTCTGCGATGACCTGCTGTGCGTGCGCACGAACAGGGATGCCAACGGCGAGTGCCGCCGTCAAGGCGAGGGCCAGCGCCGAGTATTGGATCTGATGGGATCGCATGTTGAGGTCTCCTTTTTTCGAGACCGGCATAGTGGATGTCGCGTTGAACACCCACCATGCAATTAGTTGCAATGTCAGATGCGACATTGCGACACACATACGACATTAGTGTTCGTGAAGCGACCTCTCGAGCGTCAAAGCGTTCTACCACCCGTACGCCGTTTGACGCGTCCACCGTGCATCCCCGAGATGCTGCCCACCATCGAGCACATGGGACACAACTCCACCCCCGCAATGGGCGCCGCCACATTCATTCAGATGACATGATACTGGCGTGAAGAACCTGAGAAACAAGTGCCGTTAGGTATCCGGGCCAGCCGGAGCGAATGGCTCGCACGCCTCACCAGTAGACAACGTTCAGCACGGCCTCGCCCTTGATCAGGCCGGGCTTCAGATCCTCGTTCACCCGAAGGTAGCGCGCGGTGTACTCGAATGTATGGACACCACCGACTCCGGGGTTGAAGAACCACGGTGTACCGAACTGTACTTCCCGGCCGCCACTGAGGAGCTGCACCCGCACACCTTCGGCAGTGGAGTCGGCGCTCGGTGTCAGCAGGCTACCCGTGTTGCCTGCATCGCCCGCATCCATCAGGACCATGTCGGCACGTGGCCGCGCGACGCCGCAGTCCATCAGCAGCGACACGGGTTTTTCCCGAGCAGAGTCCCCAGGATTCATGAGGTCGGCAGCGGCGACATCCTGCAGCACCTCGGAAACGTCGCGCATGCGGCAGGTGGTGGGCGGAAACGCAATCGTAATGTCCACCGGCACCGTCACATCGAAAGTGGGATGGTTGCGCCCCACGATGTGCACCGACGCCAGCGTCTGCGTATCGCGCATCTTCTGACCACGGCTGAACATGAAGGCATTGATGATGAAACTGTCGCCGCTGTTGCGGATAGGGTAAGTCAACGTGTTGTCACCCAACGCCAGCGGCAATCGTGGGCCGTCATAGGTGGTAGCAAAGCCGATTAATGGGGAATCCGGCCCGGTTTCGTACAACGGCAACGGGCCATCCACCGGCCAGACAGGAACATCAGGCAGATCCATGACCCAGCGTAGGCCCGGCCCCTGGATATTGACTGTCATCTGCAGATCGCCACCCACCGGACACCCGCTGTAGCTGACGTTGGTGCCACCATCCACCAGCATGTGGATCTCCTCGCGGTAACCGGGCTTCTGCCTGTCCTCAACGATGGGCCAGGTGATGGTGGCGGTACAGGCCTGCGCCAGGCCCGGCAGCAGCGCCGCCACCAATACCGGCAGCGCCATGCGGCAGCTGCGCCGATGCAGGGGCACGGACACGAGGGAGCGAGAGTGATCGGACATCTTCATTTTCCTGTTCAACGCAAGGTCGGTACGTCGCTGTGCGCCCTATGGCAGCACGGGGTCGTGCATCACCAGTAATCGACGTTCAGAACTGCCTCACCCTTGATCGTGCCGGGCACCAGCGGTTCGTTGGTGCGGATATAGCGCGCGGTGAACTGATGGTCATGCACGCCGCCCACACCCGGATCGAAATCCCAGGTCTGGCCGAACTGCACTTCAGAGCCATTCCGCAGCAGCTGCACGCGCACGCCTTCGGCATCCGAATCGGCTGTAGGCGTCAGCTGGCTTCCCGTGTTGCCCGCATCGCCAGCATCACTGAGCGTCATCCGCGCACGCGGCGGGTCCACGCCGCAGTCCATGCGGATGGCGACCAGCTTTTCCTTTGCGGTGGAGCCCGGTACGGACAGCTCTGCAGTCTGCACGTCCTGCAGGGTTTCGGCCTTGTCCTGCAGGGGGCAGGTGGTGACTGGGAACTTGAGATCCAGCTGCACGATCGACTGGTGATCAAGTGAGGGCTCCGATGGCGCTCGCAACGTGATCGAACCGGTCATGGTCGGGGGCGTTCTCATGCGGCCCCCACGGGAAAAGACAACTGCCCAGTACTGGATCGACGCTTCAAGGGATGTCCCCCCGCTCATCTCGAACAGTCCAGGCACCTCCTCACCATTACGAAGCGGACCGTCTTCAGAAAAAGCGACGTGATGGTAGAACATCACCAGCGGGGAGTCGGGGGCCGCGGAATACGCAGGATAGGACTTCCCCCTGAAAGTGACCTCGCCTTCATAGATGAGGCCGGGCATCTCCAGGGTCATGAAGACCGGTACGTCCCGCTCCTCCGGGCAATCTTTGAAGGAACGCGAAGCAAACTTCTGGTCAAACTGCACCCTGCCCGCGTCCGGGTACGTGGCATACGTCTTGTCCAGCAGCAGATCGCGGTTGATGCCGTACTCGACACAGGCAACTGCACTGCCTGCACAGAACAGCAGCCCCAGCAACGGTGTCGCCAGCAGCTTGCGGGCATGGCGCGGGATGGGACGCGTGTCAGGGGCGGTGTTGGCGCTCATATCAGTCTCCTTGGGGTACGTTCGAGCCAGAAACAGCTCACTCGTAATCGGCAGTGACCACGATCTCGGTAGACACCTCACCTGCGCTCGGCGCTTCGCCGGTGGGCAGGAAATAGGCGGCACGCAGGTCGTAACGCGCGGTGGCGCCAGTCACCGGCACATCAATGCCGGTGTCGCCATCCTTCAGATAGGTGCTGCCGGTGGTACCGGACAGCAGCGAGATCGACACGCCGTCGGCCGCATCGCTCGCAGCGGTGTTCTTCCAGCGCGTGGCATCGCCGTCGGCGGCGGTACCGGAGAAGGACAGCACGGCCTTGCTCACGCCAACGCAGCCTGAGAACTGCAGCGACCCGGCCTTGATCTGCGCCTCGGCGCCGGGCGTCAGGTCGCTGGCCTTCACCGGGTCCAGAGTGATCGGCGCAGCGGTGAGCGTGCAGGTGCCGGGAAGCACCTTGCCGCTGATGGTGAGGGTGGCGCTGTCAGCCAGAGCCAGCGGCGCGGCGGCCAGCAGTGTGGTGCACAGGGTGATGCGATTGAACAGGTTCATGAAAGAATTCCTTGGGTTGAAAGAATGAAATCAGGACATCAGAACGACGTGGCTTCGACCGCATCCAGGGCGGCCTGCAGCCCATTACTCGGGGCCGGCATCGGCGTGCACACCGCCTGGCTCCACGACAGCCCATAGGCGTCGGGGGCATCCGGGGTGGTGTATTCCAGGCGGCAGCGATGCGGGCCGTCCGGGTCGACGATCAGCTGGCCCTGTTCGGGCGCGCCACGCAGCTGGATCACACCGCCCTGGCCCACTGCGCCATGGCTGCGGCCGGTCTCATCTTCGATACGTGCCGCAAACGGCAACGGCTGGCCCAGCGCATCGGTGGCGTCGATGAACAATGTGCGTTCGCGCTTGGCATTGAACGCAACCCGCACGATGCTGCCCGCCGTCGGTGCAATCCGCTGCGAGGTCTGCAGCAATTCCACCTCCATCGGCAGGCCCGACGGGTCCAGTTCGATCTGGTTCCAGCGGTAGGGGCTCACGTGCGGCAGCAGCGCATAGCCGTTGCGACCGATGCGCACGTCGCTGCCGTAGCCGATGCGGGCGCCCTGCGCGCCGTCGGCCTGCACCAGCGCGAAGCCATCGCCCACCGGCGCACCGAAGTTGATGCCATCGCGGTGCACCACCACACTGCCGGCCGCGTTGGCGTTGAAGGCGCTGTAGTCGCGGGACCGGCTGTAGCCAGCGGTGACCGTGCCCTGCCCACCGCGATAAGACGCATAGGCATTGGCGCCGCCGGCCCCGTCACTGAATTCGCTGGCAGACACGCTGTAACTCAGCTGCTGATCGGCACCCAGCGTTCCGTTCAGCCCCAGCTGGCCCTGATCGCCGCGTGCCGAATGAGCTACCTGGGTGCTCAAGCGCGGCGCGCGCGGGGCCGAACCCAACGGAATGCTGAAGGTCGCCGCATAGCGGGTGTCCTGGTGGCCATCGCCGATCTGCAGGCGCATGGCAGACAGGCTAAGATTGGCGCGGCCAATGCTGGTCTGGAAGCGCAACTGCAGATCGTTGTGCTGCTGCGCGCTGTCCCAAT
Source organism: Stenotrophomonas maltophilia group sp. RNC7 (assembly GCF_030910085.1). Taxonomy (NCBI): domain Bacteria; kingdom Pseudomonadati; phylum Pseudomonadota; class Gammaproteobacteria; order Lysobacterales; family Lysobacteraceae; genus Stenotrophomonas; species Stenotrophomonas maltophilia group sp. RNC7. The sequence goes on from NZ_JAVFVN010000681.1 coordinate 85,205, forward strand.
AGCGCACCTGTCCGCCATTAAGCGAGAGCGTGCTGCGCTCGCCGATGCGCTGCGAGAAGTTCACCTGGAAGCGCTGGCGCGCGCGGCCACTGACGCCCCAGTCGTCGTTGTACGCCTGGGCGAAATCATTCAGGGAGAGATAGCCGCGCGTGCTGTAGCGCAGCGCTGCCAGACCGAAGTTGGTACCCGTTGCGGTGATATAGCGCTGGTAGTTCAGCCGGAAGCTGTTGCCGGTAACCTGTTCGCCATTGGCCAGGCGTGCGCGCGAATGGGTAACGTCGGCACCGAACGCACCGAGCGGTGTATTGATTGCACCGCCGAACAGTGCGGACTGGAAGTCTTCGGCAATCTGCACCCCGCCCAGCGCGGTGAAATGGTTGCTGATGCCACGTGCGTAGGTACCTTCGGCAAAGCGCAGTGCTTCACGCACACCGCGCGCGTCGCGAAGTTCACCCGCGGTGACGCTGAAGCGGCTGGCACCCGGCCGCAGCGCCTGCGGCACTGCGGAGAAGTTGACAGTGAACTGCTGCTGGCGGCCGTCGGCTTCGGTGACGGTGACGTCCAGGTCGCCACCGAAGTTGGTCGGGTACAGATCTTCGATGGAGAACGGCCCCGGCGCCACGCTTACTTCGTGGATGACGTGGCCATTCTGTCGGATGCTCACCACCGCGTTGGTTTCGGCGACGCCTTGCACCACCGGCGCGAAGCCGCGCAGCGAGTCCGGCAGCATGCGCTCGTCGCTGGCCACCCGCACACCGGTGAATGACAGCGACTCGAACAGTTCGCCACCGGTCGTACCCTGCCCCAACAGCAGCTGGGCATTCCACGCCGGAAGATCACGCTGCAGCGTGCTGCTGATCACATCGTGACGCGAGCTATGGCTGCCCTGGCTGAAGGACGAACGATGACGCAGCCGCCACGCGCCCAGGTTCACGCCCGTGTTCAATCCCAGATAGGTCGACTGCTGGCCCTTGTGGCGGCTGTGGTTGATGTTGTAATCGAAGAAGGCTGCCGTGACGCCGTGGTCGCGCAGTGCAGGTGCCACGTAGCCGCGCGCATCGCGTGCCTGCGCAGCCTGTGGCACGTTCACTAGAAGCTGCAGGTTGCTCTCATCGAACTCGACCGTGGCACCGTCGATCAAGCCGGGAAGCGCGACGCAGCCTTCATCATCCTGGTCCAGCTCGGCCAGGAACATCTCCTTCAGCGGCAGCTGGCGTACCAGCCCGGCCGGCAGGCATGGGGTTGCACCCAGAGGCGCCGGCGCCGCCACGAAGGTGATATCGCGCGTGTCGTGGAACTGGCCATTGACCACCACGTCCAGGGGATACACGCCCGGCTCCATGGGATTGCCCTGCGCATAGCGCTGCATGTCGATGGCCTGGCCACCAATCAGGAAGCCCTCGCTGAACTGCAGGGAATCATCACCGTTGGCACTGGCATGACCGGCAATCGCCATTGCCACGGCGGCGGCAATCGCCAGCCCCAGCGGACGGCTGGCAAAACGATGCGGCGTGCGGAGATGAAGGAGGCGCATGTGCATGGTTAGCGTCACTCGATGAGGCCGAAGGCGACATCGCTCGTAGTCGAAGTGGGCCGAAGCGTAGACAGCGTGCGGCCGGCTTCCCATGCAATTTGTTGCAAAGCGACAACGCGCCACGAAACCACGCGGTTTCCAGCCACGCCTCTGTTTCGGCGCAATTCATGCTTGTTTTCAACAAATGACGGCAGTCAATCGAATGCATTGCAGATGCACCCAACGCTGCATGCGACAGCTTGCCGCAGTCGGAAATGACGCTTCTTAACCGGACGCTGTACCGCAAGCACGGACTCAACTGTCCTGCAAGCACCTTGCAACTAATTGCATATCCACGTGCCGCCCGGCTGGGAACACTGTGCGCATCCGCTGGTTCGTCCAATGCGGATTCCCCCTGATTCCCTACCGAGGACATTCCCATGTCGAACCGATTGAACCTGATTGCCGCCGGCGCGCTCGCGCTGGCCCTGTCTCCCGCCGCATTCGCCGAGAAGCTGGAAATCACCGGCGAGCTGATGACCAGCACCTGCTCGGTGGATGCCACCGGCGGCACCATCACCGTGCCGATGGGCAAGGTGGACGTGGCGTGGGTGAATGAAGCCGAGCGCGCCGGCATGAAGAACTTCAGCATCCTGCTGGACTGCACCGGCTCCGGCGCCGCGCAGGATGTGGGTGTGCGCTTTGGTGGCACGGCCGACGGCAGCACCGGCAACCTGGCGCTGACGGCTGCGTCTACGGCCACAAACGTGGGCGTGGCGCTGTACGACGCCGCGGGCAACCACCAGAAGCTGGGCGAAGACCCGCTGCAGTGGGTGAACATTCCAGCCGCCGGCAAGGGCCAGCTGGACTACAGCGCCTGGTATTCCTCGCCGGGCAAGAACGCCACGGCCGGCACGGCCAACGCCTCGGGCGATTTCGTCGTGCTTTACAAGTAACGCATATCCCTGCGCGTCACCCCGTGGTGGCGCGCCTTATTGGAGGACGACCTGATGAAGATCCGTGCAATGACGTGGATGACCGCGCTGCTGGCTGGCGCCCTGGCGCTGCCGGCATCGGCAGCGGTGACGCTGCAGGGCACGCGTATCGTGCATGACGCGGCCCAAGGCCGCGATGTAACCGTGAAGGCCACCAACGGTGGCGACAAGGCCGCGATGGTGCAGGTCTGGATTGACGATGGCGACAGCCATGCACGCCCCGAGAACGTGCGCACGCCCTTCCGCCTGACGCCGGCCGACCCGCGCCTGCTGCAGGCCCACCAGGGGCAGGCGTACCGCATTACTTACGCGCCGCGCCCGTCGGAGACACCGCTGCCGACGGATCGTGAATCGCTGTTCTACTTCAACCTGCTGGACATTCCGCCCAAACCCACCGATGCCGCCGGCAAGAACCTGCTGCAGTTCGCCGTGCGCACGCGGGTGAAGCTGTTCCACCGCCCGGCCGGCCTGCCCGGCAAGCCGCGTGATGCGGCCGGGCAACTGCAATGGCGTGCCCAGGCCGGTGCCCTGCTGGTGAGCAACCCCAGCGCGTATCACGTGACCGTAAGCACGCTGACGCTGCCTGACGGCCGCAAGGTGGAAGCAGAGATGATCGCACCGGGCGCGCAGGTACGTCTGCCGCTTCCGAGTGGTGCGGCGATGCCCACGTCGGTGACGTTCCAGTGGCTGGACGATTACGGCACGCCGCGCGATGCCGAGGCGAAGATCTCCCCCTGAGCGCAGCCTGACGCGCGAGCCATCTTCTGTAGAGCCGAGCCCATGCTCGGCTGCTTTGCGGCCAGATCGGGCTGTACCCCGTGCATTGCGCTATGAGCCGAGCATGGGCTCGGCTCTACATGATTTGTCGCAATTGACGCGCCCCCGTTGCGAGCGGAGCATCTGCAACGTTTTCGAGTTTTCCAAGAATTCTCATTGGCAGCACTGGCCCTTCATGCAAATCATGTAGCGCCACCGACAACGGGTGGCACGGGCTTCCAATCCCGTTAGGTTGATGTGTTGGTTACGCTTGCCTGCCGGCGTCGCTCTTTCCTTGTTGGGTGGCGTCGGCAGGCATTCTGTCCGCGCTTACATGGCGGGCGGTGCGTGGGGGCCTCGTGCCCGCCGGCGCTTCTACATCGACCTCCGGTATTGGAACCATGCACCGTCCGCCACCCCCGCTGTTAAGCAGGGTGGCCCCTTGCCGCTTGCACAAGGACGCCGCCATGACCGCTTCCCCTTACCCGCACCTGTTCGCCACCCTGGGCGAGGCCGCCACGCGCCTGCCCGATGACCTGGCCCGCACGCTGGAAGACACCTTCGTTGCGCTGCAGACCGGTAACAGCCCTGGCGCCATCACCCTGCAGGCCTGCCTGCAGTACATCCGCCAAGGCGATGCCGCCGATGGCCAGCCGTGGCCCGGCAGCAACCGCACACCCGGGCAGCGCCTGGCCTTGGCGCGCATCGACCGCGCCAATGCGGGGCTGAGTTTCCTGCTGGAACTGCTGCACGCCACCGAACGCGTGCGCGTGGACGGGGATATCGACCAGCACATGGATGACGGCGCGCGCGAAGGGCTGTTGCTGGCCTGCCGTGGGCTGGCCGAGTATGTGGATGTGCAGTTGCGGGCGGTGTGATGGCATCTGTAGAGCCGAGCCCACGCTCGGCTCATCACGATCCAATCGGATTGCAGCCGAGCGTGGGCTCGGCTCTACAAATGCCACGTCAACCAGAATAGTGCGCACTCGGGGTCAGAGCCCTTTGCGGCGCAAAGGGATCTGACCCCACCTCGGAAGGTTGGCACCCAGCAGTGCAGTACCGCTGCGGCTACGCGAAGTGCTGGTAACCGCCGTCGGCGGCTTCGCCGTCCACGTGCACGCCCTGCCCTTCGGCGATTCGGCCGATGCGGGTAAGCGGCACGTCCAGCGATTCGGCCAGGTAGTGCAGCGCGTCGCGCTGGTCGGCAGCCGCTGTGAAACACAGCTCGTAGTCGTCGCCCCCGCGCAGTGCGCAGTCGCGTGCAGCGTCGCGGCCGAGCAGTTCACGCAGCGCGTGCGAGATCGGCAGCGAATCGGCATCCACATGCGCGGCCACGTTGCTGCGCGTGGCGATATGACCGAGGTCGGCCAGCAGGCCGTCGGACACATCCACCGCCGCGTGCGCGAAGGCCCGCAGGCGTAGGCCCAGGGTCACGCGCGGCGTCGGCCGCAGCAGGCGCAGGCGCAGGCTTTCGTAGTCGGCCAGCAGCGTGGCGGTGGCGATGCTCAACGCACCTTGTTGCCACAGGCGCAGCGCGCCGGCGGCATCGCCCAGCGTGCCACTGACCCAGATGTCATCGCCTGCCTGTGCGCGGTCGCGCCGCAGGGCCTGGCCGCGGCCGACCTGGCCCATCGCGGTGACCGACAGCGAGAGCGGGCCGCGCGTGGTGTCACCACCGATCAGCGCGATGTCGTGCTGGTCGGCCAGGGCGAAGAAGCCATCGGCGAAGGCCTCGATCCAGTCTTCAGAGGCCTCCGGCAATGACAGGGCCAGCGTGCACCACGCCGGGCGCGCGCCCATCGCGGCCAGGTCCGACAGATTGACCGCCAGGGTCTTCCAGCCGATGTCGAAGGCCGGGGTTTCCACCGGGAAGTGCACGCCGCTGTTGAGCGTGTCGGCGGTGACCACCAGCTGTTCGTTGGCGCGCGGCTGCAACAGCGCGGCGTCATCGCCGATGCCGAGCAGGATGTCGTCGCGCTCGAGGGTACGGGCGCGGATGCGGTCGATGAGGGCGAATTCGGCCAGGGACATGAGGCGTTCTGCTTTCTTGTAGAGCCGAGCCATGCTCGGCTGCATTTCGATCACGCGCCGCACCGCCGGACGCAACCGTGCGCTGCACGGTGAGCCGAGCATGGCTCGGCTCTACAGGAATCGGGTCAGTGACCCGATTCGACCTTGCGCCATTCCACGGCGGCACGATCCAGCACGCCGTTGACGTAGGTATGGCCATGTTCGGAACCGAAACGCTTGGCCGATTCGATCGCTTCGTTGATCACCACGCGATACGGCACGTCCAGGCGGTAGCGCAGTTCGTAGGCGGCCAGGCGCAGCACCGCGCGTTCGATCGCATCCACTTCCTCGATGCCACGGTCCAGGTACGGCCCGAGCGCTTCGTCGATGTCGCGACGGTTGTCGAGCACGCCGTGCACCAGCGCCTCGAAGTACGCCAGGTCGGCAATTTCGCGGGCCTGCTCGTGGGCGAACTGGGCGATCAGCGACTGTGCGTTGCCGCCGGAGATCTGCCAGGCGTAGATGGCCTGCACGGCACGACGGCGGGCGCGCGAGCGCAGCACCGGATCGACGCCATCGCGGCGGACGGGTTTACCGGAGGGCTTGCCCTGGGTGTTCTTGTTCATGGCAGTTGCTCCAGCAGATTGACCATTTCCAGTGCGGCGAGTGCGACTTCCTCGCCCTTGTTGCCGTGGCTGCCGCCTGCACGGGCCTCGGCGTCTTCAACGCGTTCCACCGCCAGCACGCCGTTCAGTACCGGCACGCCGAAATCCAGCTGCACGCGCATCAGGCCCTCGGCGCAGCGGTCGGCCACGTGCTCGTAATGACGGGTATCGCCACGGATCACGCAACCCAGGGTGAGGATGGCGGCGTGTTCGTGGGCGGCGGCCAGGCGTGCGGCCACCAGCGGCAGTTCCCAGGCTCCCGGCACGCGGATCACGTCGATGTTGGCTTCGGTGATGCCGTTGCCTGCCAAGCTCTGGCGGGCGCCAGCGACCAGCGTGTCGGTGATGCGGGCATTCCAACGGCTGGCCAGGATGGCGAAGCGCGCCGATTCGGGAGTGCGAAGATCGCCTTCGTAGTGGCTCATATGCGGCTTGGGGGACTCGATAAGGGGGTAATTCTAGCGTGGATGGGCCCCGGCCGTGGCTGGCGGGGCCCAGGGCTGTGCCGACCAACGGTCGGCACCCACCACGGGCAGGGCATGGTCGGCACCCACCACAGGTAGGGCATGGTCGGCACCCACCAGAGGGCAGACGGTGGGTGCCGACCGTTGGTCGGCACGCCAAGCGGCTTACAGAGTGACCGTCTCCACCACTTCCAGGCCGTAACCGGCCAGGCCGATCTGGCGGCGCGGGGTGCCCAGCACGCGCAGCTTGCCCAGCCCCAGGTCGGACAGGATCTGCGCGCCGGCACCGTTGCGCCGCCACTGGCCCACGTCCTTATCCTTGCCCGGCACCACCGGCGCCGGCTGCTGGCGCAGGCGGGCCAGCAGGGCTTCGCCATCGCGCGGGGCCGACAGCACCACCATCACGCCTGCGCCCTCGGCATCGATCGCCCGCAGGGCGTCGGTAGCCGCCACGCCGAAGTCGTCACGGCGCCAGTGCAGCAGGTCGGCCAGCGGGTTTTCCACCTGTACGCGCACCAAAGTCGGGGTCTGCGCATCCGGGGCACCCCGGACCAGCGCGAAGTGCAGGTCGTGGGCGATGCGGTCGCGGTAGGTCACCAGCTTGAACGGGCCGAATTCGGTGTCGATGTCGCGCTCGTCCACACGTTCAACAGTCTTTTCGGTGGCCAGGCGGTAGGCGATCAGGTCGGCGATGGAGCCCATCTTCAGGCCGTGCTCGCGCGCGAACACTTCCAGCTCCGGGCGACGCGCCATGCTGCCATCCGGGTTCAGGATCTCCACCAGCACACCGGCCGGTTCCAGCCCGGCCAGCATGGCCAGGTCGACGCCGGCTTCGGTATGGCCGGCGCGGGTCAGCACGCCGCCCGGCTGGGCGATCAGCGGGAAGATGTGGCCCGGCTGATGCAGGTCCGACGGCTTGGCATTGGGCTTCACCGCGGTGCGGATGGTGTGGGCGCGGTCGTGGGCCGAGATGCCGGTGGTAACGCCCTCGGCGGCCTCGATGCTGACCGTGAAGTTGGTCTGGAACTGCGCGGTATTGGCCTGCACCATCGGCGCCAGGCCGAGGTCGGCGGCGCGGGTGCGGGTCAGCGGCAGGCACACCAGGCCACGGCCGTGGGTGACCATGAAGTTGATGTCCGACGGCTTGACCAGTTCGGCGGCCATGATCAGGTCGCCTTCGTTCTCGCGGTCTTCGTCATCGACGATGACCACCATGCGGCCCAGGCGGATGTCTTCCAGGATCTCCGGAATCGGGGCGAAGTTCATGCTGCGTCTCCCTGTGGGTGCTGACCGTTGGTCGGCACACCCATCAATCGCTCGACGTAACGGGCGACCAGATCGATTTCAAGATTGACCGCGCTGCCCACGCCGGTGGCGGAGAAGGCGGTGTTGGCCACGGTGTGCGGAATGAGGGCGACTTCAAAGCCTTCATCGTCCACTTCGTTGACGGTGAGGCTGACGCCGTCCACGCAGATCGAACCCTTCCTGGCGATGTAGCGGCGCAGCGAGGCCGGCGCGGCGAAGCGCCAGCGCTGGGCACGTGCATCTTCGTGGATGGACAACACCTGGCCGAGGCCGTCGACGTGGCCGCTGACCAGATGGCCGCCGAGGCGGTCGGTCGGGCGCATGGCGCGCTCCAGGTTGATGACCGCACCCTCGCCCAGCTGGCCCAGCGTGGTCAGGCCCAGAGTCTCGGTGGACGCATCGGCCTGGAAGCTGCGGGCGTCGAATGCGATGACGGTGAGGCAGACGCCGTTGATGGCAATGCTCTCGCCCATCTGCACGTTGTCGAACGGCAGATTCCCGACATTGAAGGTGAAGCGGACATCGCCGCCGATGGATTCACGTGCGGCCAGACGGCCGACGCCTTCGATGATTCCAGTAAACAAGAAACGTTCTCCGCGAAAAGTGAGCGAAAAACGCCGCAAGGCAAACAGGCGGGCGCAGGGCCGCGAAGGCCCTGTGGCACCGTCTTCTTTCATCCGGACTATGACCGTCGGCTCCGGCATTGGACCGGATCTGCTGACCCCCGGCCGTGGGCCGGAGCGCTCGCGGGCTCGTGCTTGCGCACCTACCGCCGGTGGGGAGTTGCACCCCGCCCTGAAGACGTTTGTGTACCGGCGAACCGGCGTGGCCAGTGTACCAGCCCGGGCTGAACGGGGCTGGATGCCACAGCTGTGACGGCCGTCGCTCGCAATTTGTAAAACTTTCATTAAAATTCGCAGCGGACGACATGAGGTCGCCCACGGGTAGCCGAGAGGGCTGGCCCGCCAATGGACTGAAATTCACAGGAATTCCCATGCGCAAGATGCTGATCGTGGCCGCCCTGCTGGCCGCCGCCCCGCTCTCGGCTTCGGCCGACGCCCTGAGCTACACCTACGTCGAAGGCGGTTGGACGCAGGTCAAGGTTGACGACAACGCACTGGACGACCCGAAGGTCGACGGCGGCTACCTGCGTGGTTCCGTGGCGATCGCCGAACAGGTCCATGTGTTCGGTGGTTGGACCTACGCCAGCAAGTCGTACAACTACGACTACGGCTCCTACAAGCTGAAGCTGAACCAGCCGGAGCTGGGCATCGGCTACCACATGCCGTGGACCGACCGCGTCGACTTTACCGCTGACGCCGCCTGGGTCCGCCAGCAGGCCGAAATCACCGTCAACTCCGATTTCTACGGTCGCCTGCGCAACAAGGACCACACCAACCTGGGCCGCGTCACCATGGGCATCCGTGGCAAGCCGTCGCGCATGACCGAAGGTTGGGTCAAGGCCGGTTACATGGACGGCGGCAACAACTTCAAGGGCACCTGGGTCGGCACCGTCGGCGGCCAGATCAACTTCACCAAGACCTGGGGTCTGGTGGGCGAGATCTCCGGCTACCGCGACGTCACCCAGTACTCGGCCGGCGTCCGCGCCAGCTTCTGATCCAACGATCGCTCCTCGTCGTGCGATCGAACGGGCCCCGCAAGGGGCCCGTTTTTTTTTGCCCCGCGCGCCGGCACGTGATCACAGGGCACCGTCGGGCCCGCGCAAAGATGCGCTAGGCTTGCGCGCCTCTGGAACAGGAAACACCGTCATGAAGACTCCCCTGCGTACCCTGCTGGCCAGCGCTCTGCTGGCTGCCCCGCTGCTGGCTGCCCCGCTGCTGGCCAGCGCCGCCCCGGCCACGCTGACGCCCGAACAGGCCTTCGATCTGTATGCCCGCGTCCTGCTGGAAGACGACGCCGCCGCGACCCGCACCCTCAACGATGCGCTGAAGCCCGCCTTCGACGGCCAGGACGCGGTAACCCCGAACCCGGGCGCATTGGCCAAGGCGCTGGCCGAACCGTGGCAGGTCGTGCTTGCCAGCACCGGCGCAAAGGCCGACGCGGCCGCCACCGAAGCGCTGTATGCCAAGGCGCTGCGTGATTCGAAGTGCCGCGCGACCGAGAGCGTGATCGAAGACAACGAGTACGTGGAAGACCAGAAGCTGGCGCGGATCACCTTCAGCTGCCAAATGCCCGACCTGGGCAAGGTACGTCCGCTGTTCGCCGCCAGCCTTGCCTCCGACGCCAGCCCGGCTTCGCGCAAGCAGTTCACCGACGCTTACAGCCAGGCGCTGCAGAGTGGCGCGCGCGTGCCGGTCAGCGGCACCTTCACCCTGTACCCGGCCAAGGACAACGGCTACTGGTACAGCGGCAACTTCGATGATCTGGTGGGCACCGTGACCGGGGCGCTGGCACCGTTCGAGGACTGGATGCAGGACGCGCAGGCGGCCAACGCGCCAAAAGTGACCGGCGTACCCGGCTGCGACCTGCTGCTGCAGCAGCACCGCAGCTGCGTGGCGAAGATCGCACCCGACCAGATCAGCGGCGTGGATGCGATGGCCGAGGAGCTGAAGGCCAAGGCACAGGTCAATTCAGCCGATGAGATGACGCAGGAGTGCAAGGCGCTGCGCCCGATCGCCGAGATGATGTGGACCGACGAGTGCACGTAAGCCACCTGTAGAGCCGAGCCCGTGCTCGGCTCTCGGTCGCGGATGGCGAATGCATCCGCACTTTCAGAACCGTTGCATGGCCCTGGGTCGCCTGCATGGTCAATGCTGTTGCCCTCTTCCACCGGGGGCAACCGCATGAAACACCGTATGACGTCGACCGCGATCATGGTGCTGGCGCTGATGGCGTCCTGGCAGGCCGAGGCGTCCAGGTTCAAAGCCACCAAGATTTTCGTCGTCCAACCCTCAGTCGCCTTCGAGTCGACCCAGCTGAGCGACAGGCATCTGGATGCGTGGATGAGCGAAGACGACGACTGCCACGCGTTCCTGATGTATCACGACCAATGTGCCGTGCTGGTACTGCCCCATGAGTATGACGACGGGTTTACGCGTCGCCAGCTGCGGTTGAAGGCCAGGCAACTGCCGGGCGAGGCACTGGGCGCGTACTGCCGCGACCTGCATGCGCGGTGGAAGCAGCAGTGGAAGGGCCAGTGCCCCGTCGGCGAAGAAGAGGACGAATCAACCTGACGCCGAGGGCGCAGCCCCTGCTCTGCGCTGGTCCCTCACGGCCGCAGCAGCAGCCGGATGTCTTCGCCTACCTGCCGCTGATCGACCACGCGCAGGCGACGCTGCTGGTCCATCGCCTCGATGCCGAGACCGGCCAGCAGCGGACGACCGTTATCGCCCAGCAGCGTGGGCGCCTGATACAGCAGCAGTTCGTCCACCCAGCCAGCACGCAGCAGCGCACCGGCCAGTGTCGCGCCGGCTTCGGTATGCACCTCGTTGATGCCCCGCTCGGCCAGCAGCGCCAGCACTACACCCAGATCCAACCGCCCATCAACGCTCGGCACACTGGCGAATTCGGCATCGGCCGCATCCGGTGCGCTCACCGCCGCATCGTGCAGGTACAGCGTCGGGGCCCCGCCTTCGCGCACGCGGCTGCATTCGAGCGAACGCAGGCGCGAATCGAGCACCACCCGCAGCGGTGGCATCACCTCGGTATCGGCCAGGCGCACGGTCAGCATCGGGTCGTCGGCCAGCACGGTATCGGCGCCAGTCAGGATCGCACCGGCGCGAGCGCGCCAGTGCTGCACGTCTTCGCGCGCGGCCGGACCGGTAATCCACTTGGAGCTGCCGTCGGCCATCGCGGTACGGCCATCCAGGCTGGCGGCCAGCTTCACCCGCAGCCACGGGCGGTTGCGCTCCACGCGCGACAGATAACCCTTGTTGAGCTCGCGCGCCTGTGCCGCCATCAGCCCTTCGACAACTTCGATGCCGGCATTGCGCAGCAGATCGAAGCCACCGCCATCGACCTTGGGGAACGGATCGCGCATCGCCGCGACCACGCGCGACACGCCCGCTTCGATCAGTGCCAGCGCACACGGCGGCGTGCGCCCGTAGTGCGCGCAGGGTTCCAGGGTGACGTAGGCGGTGGCGCCACGGGCGTCGCTGCCGGCCTCGCGCAGCGCGAACACTTCAGCATGCGGGCCACCGGCGCGCTGGTGCCAGCCCTGCCCGACCACGCGTTCGCCATGGGCGATCACGCAGCCGACCATCGGATTGGGGCGGGTGGTGTAGGCGGCACGCTCGGCCAGGCGCAGTGCGTTGGCCATGTGCAGGTGGTCGAGGACGGAGAACGAAGTGGTCATGCGGCCATGGTAACGCCGCCGGTGTTGATCCATGCCGTCAGTGCCAACCAACGGTTGGCACCCACCAGTGAATGCGGCCATCGGTGCCAACCAAGGTTGGCATCTACCAGGGAAAAGGCGGTCAGCCCTTCTTCTTCTTGGTCAGGGCGATCACATCGCCCAGCAGCTGCAGCTGTTCGGTGCTGGACGGCAGGTCGCGCTCGAGCTTCTCGATCTCCTCGCGGAAATCGGCCACGTCCTCGAAGCTGCGGTACACCGAAGCGAAGCGCACGTAGCCCACGTGGTCGAGCTTGCGCAGTTCGTTCATGACGAACTCGCCAACCTTGATCGAGGGCACTTCGCGCTCGCCGCTGATGCGCAGCTGGTGCACCACCGCGCGTACCGCCGCCTCGATCTTGTCTTCGGGCACCGCGCGCTTCTGCAGCGCGCGGTCGAACCCCGCGCGGACCTTGCGCTGGTCGAACGCTTCGCGGGTGCCATCGCTCTTGACGATGGCCGGCAGCTTCAGCTCGACCGTTTCCAGGGTGCTGAAGCGCTCGCCGCAGGCTTCGCATTCCCGCCGACGGCGAATCGTCGCGCCGTCTTCAGAGACGCGCGAGTCGATGACCCGGGTATCGGCATGTTGGCAGAAGGGGCAATGCATGGAACGCCTGGCTCAGGGAAGTACCTATTGCCACGGTCATGGCAGCGTCGCAAAGGTACCTGAGAAAGGGCCCCGCAGCAAATGCTGTCTGCGCGGAAGTGCCTGCATTTCGGCCGAACAGAGCCTCCAGCGCGGTCAGCGCTGTGCGCTCAACCGGGTGTCGGCGGCACCGAGGCTGCGCGTGCCCAGCGCAGCCACACCAGGTGCCCGGCCATCACCAGCAACGGTGGGCCAAAGCCGAGGAAGGCCAATGTCGAGATCTCCCCGTGCTTGAAGGTGAAGTACAGCGTGGCGGCAACCACGGCCAACGCGGCCAGCACGCCCAGCGCCAGGCCGGCCCAGGCGGCAACCGGTGATTGGCGCAGGCCGGCAACACCGCGCCACAGGAACAGTCCGCTCAGCCACAACCACGACAGCAGGCCGATGATTCCCGCCGACGACCACAGCAGCAACAGCGTGTGCTCGTCGCCCGTCAGGTACTTGCCGTCCCATACGACCATCAGCCCCAGCACGGCACCCGTGCCGCCTGCCGCCACGGTGGGCAGGCCTACCAGCAGGCCGGCGATCGCCATCCAGCGTTTGTGCAGACGCTCATCCACGCGTTCGATTCCCTTCCATGGGCCACGTCATGCGCAGCGTTTGATCCACACCAGCATCGCAGCCGGCACCAGCATCGACGGGCCCAGCAGCAACAGGGTGATGCCTTCGGCGTGCACGGTGACGCCCCACCACAGCGCCAGCCCCAGCGGGGGCAAGGCGGCGAGACCGCCCGCCAGCAGCATCCACCACCAGAGACGGTGCACGTGCAGCCCGGCACGCCCCTGCATCAGAAAACCCGCACTGAGCCACAACCAGGCCAGGCAGCCGGCAATGCCGGCCAGGCCCCACAGCGGCATCACCGTCACCGAGGCCAGCGTGCCGTGACCGAACTGGCCCAGCCCCATCAGCAGCAGCATGGTCGCTGCCGCGCCGCCCATCACCAGGCTGGGCAGGCCAAGCAGCACCGCCAGGGCGGTGTACAGATACTTGAGGTGGCGCTCATCCATGCGCGGTTACTCCAATGCTGGGGTCAGAGCCCTTCCCTGCGGGAAGGGATCCGACCCCACTCCCCGATCAGCCGTAGACCGGGTACTTGCGGCACTGCGCGCTAACCGCGTCGCGCACGCGGGCGATGACGGCGTCATCGTTCGGCGCGTCGAGCACGTCGGCGATCCAGTTGGCCAGGTCCACGCAGTCCTGTTCGACGTAGCCACGGGTGGTCACCGCCGGAGTGCCCAGGCGCAGGCCCGAGGTCACGAACGGCGAACGCGGGTCGTTCGGCACCGAGTTCTTGTTGACAGTGATGTGGGCCTTGCCCAGCGCCGCTTCCGCGTCCTTGCCGGACACGTCCTTGCCGATCATGTCCACCAGCATGAGGTGGTTCTGGGTGCCACCGGAGACGATCTTGTAGCCGCGCGCGATCAGCGTGTTGGCCATCGCCTGGGCGTTCTTCACCACCTGCTGCTGGTAGGCCTTGAAGCCCGGTTCCAGCGCTTCCTTGAAGGCGACGGCCTTACCGGCGATGACGTGCATCAGCGGACCACCCTGGATGCCCGGGAACACGATCGACTGCAGCTTCTTGACCAGGTCCTCATCGGCACCCTTGGCGATGATGATGCCGCCGCGCGGGCCGCGCAGGGTCTTGTGGGTAGTGGAGGTGACGACGTGGGCGTGGTCCAGCGGGCTCGGGTAGACGCCGGCGGCGACCAGGCCGGCGACATGGGCCATGTCCACGAACAGGTAGGCACCGACCTTGTCGGCGATGGCGCGGAAGCGCGCCCAGTCGATCACCTGCGAGTAGGCCGAGAAGCCGGCCACGACCATCTTCGGCTTGTGCTCCAGGGCCAGGCGCTCGACTTCGTCGTAATCGATCAGGCCCTGGTCGTTGACGCCGTACTGCACGGCGTTGAACAGCTTGCCCGAGGCATTGACCTTGGCACCGTGGGTGAGGTGGCCGCCGTGGGCCAGGCTCATGCCGAGGATGGTGTCACCCGGCTGCAGCAGGGCGAAGTACACGGCCTGGTTGGCCTGCGAACCGCTGTGCGGCTGCACGTTGGCGTAGTCCGCGCCGAACAGCTGCTTGAGGCGATCGATCGCCAGCTGCTCGGCGATGTCCACGTATTCGCAGCCACCGTAGTAGCGCTTGCCCGGGTAGCCTTCGGCGTACTTGTTGGTCAGCTGGCTGCCCTGGGCTTCCATCACCGCCGGGCTGGTGTAGTTCTCGCTGGCGATCAGCTCGACGTGGTCTTCCTGGCGCTGGGTCTCAGCGGCGATGGCGTTGGCCAGTTCGGGATCGTAGGTTTCGATGCGGACGTCACGCGGGAACATCGGGTACTCCAGCAGGCAGGGAAAGGGGTACGGCTCAGCCCCTGATTGTAGCCCCGCACCGGCCTGCCGGGGCCGAAAAGGCCGGGGCCGGCACTCCCGAAGGAATCCGGCCCCGTATGGTTTCGAGTGACATTGTGGGATCACAGCCCTTTCCGTTGGAAAGGGATCCGACCCCGGCCGCGATCCTCAGCGACTGTTGATGATGTAGTCGGCGATGATGCCGGTCGCCACCGCCACCAGCAGCATGTTGCCGCGGTCGTCGCGGATCCAGTGGTGCCCATACGGCGGGCGGCGCAGGTGGTAGCGCGGGTAGTCGTTCACCACATAGATCGGGCCGCGGTAATAATCGCGGTAGCGGTGGCCGACCTTCCAGCCGTAGCCCGGGCCGTAGGCCGGGCGGTAGACCACGCGCGGCGGCGGCGGGGCCGGGCGGTAGTAGCGGTCGTGGTCGCGGTGCCAGTCGCGGCGTGCCTCGCGGCGGTCGCGTTCCCAGTCACGGCGGTCCTGTCGTCATTCGCGGCGGTCCTCGCGCCACTCGCGGCGGTCATGGCCGCGACGGTGGTCGTTGTCGGCAAAGGCCGGGGCCACCGCGCCGAGCGCCAGCACAGAGGCCACGGCGCTGGCCATTACTCGATTGATGCGCATGTCAGACCTCTGCTTGGGTGGTGGTGAGCCCATATTGCGCACCCGATCTGAACCGTTTCCGGCTGGAAACGCTTCCCGCTGCAGGACTGTGACGAAGTATTCAGGCCACGGCCAGCCAGCGCCCCTGCCACGGGCGCGGCCCGGAACCGGTTCCGGCTATAATTGGCGGTATTCCTTTCCAGTCTGTGCCCGCTGCCACAACGGGATGTTCCCGTGATGGGCCGGGCGCAGGGCCGCGCCTACGGAGACCTCATGTCCTCGCAATACATCTACACCATGAACCGCGTGTCCAAGGTGGTCCCGCCCAAGCGGCAGATCATCAAGGACATCTCGCTGTCCTTCTTCCCGGGCGCGAAGATCGGCCTGCTGGGCCTGAACGGCGCCGGCAAGTCCACCGTGCTGAAGATCATGGCCGGCGTGGACACCGATTTCGAGGGCGAGGCCCGCCCGCAGCCGGGCATCAAGGTCGGCTACCTGGCACAGGAACCGGAACTGGACCCGAACAAGACCGTGCGCGAGTCGGTCGAGGAAGGCGTGGGCGAAGTGCTGCAGGCCCAGGCCGCGCTGGAAGCGGTGTACGCCGCCTACGCCGAAGAAGGTGCCGACTTCGACGCGCTGGCCAAGGAGCAGGAGCGCCTGGAGGCGATCCTGGCCGCCGGTGATGCCCACACCCTGGAAAACCAGCTGGACGTGGCCGCCGATGCGCTGCGCCTGCCGCCGTGGGACGCCAAGATCGCCAACCTGTCCGGTGGTGAAAAGCGCCGCGTGGCACTGTGCCGCCTGCTGCTGCAGAAGCCGGACATGCTGCTGCTGGACGAACCGACCAACCACCTCGACGCTGAGTCGGTTGAATGGCTGGAGCAGTTCCTGGCGCGCTACACCGGCACCGTGGTGGCCGTCACCCACGATCGCTACTTCCTGGACAACGCCGCCGAGTGGATCCTGGAACTGGACCGCGGCCGCGGCATTCCGTGGAAGGGCAACTACACCGAATGGCTGGTGCAGAAGGATGAACGCCTGAAGCAGGAAGAAAACCAGGAAAAGGCTCGCCAGAAGGCGATCCAGAAGGAACTGGAATGGTCGCGCCAGAACGCCAAGGGCGGCCGTTCCAAAGGCAAGGCCCGTCTGGCCCGCCTGGAAGAACTGCAGTCGCAGGACTACCAGAAGCGCAACGAAACCAACGAAATCTTCATCCCGCCGGGCGAGCGCCTGGGCAACATGGTGATGGAGTTCAAGAACGTCTCCAAGAAGTTCGGCGACCGCCTGCTGATCGACAACCTGTCGATGCTGATTCCGCCGGGCGCGATCGTCGGCATCATCGGCCCGAACGGCGCCGGCAAGTCGACCCTGTTCAAGATGATCACCGGCCAGGAAAAGCCGGATTCGGGCGAGATCGTGATCGGCCCGACCGTGCAGCTGTCCTACGTGGACCAGAGCCGCGACAAGCTGGAAGGCAACCACAACGTCTTCCAGGAAATCGCCGGCGGCCTGGACATCCTCAACATCAACGGCATCGAGATCCAGTCGCGCGCCTACATCGGCCGCTTCAACTTCAAGGGCCAGGACCAGCAGAAGATGGTCGGTTCGCTGTCCGGTGGTGAGCGTGGTCGCCTGCACATGGCCAAGACCCTGCTGCAGGGTGGCAACGTGCTGCTGCTCGACGAACCGTCCAACGACCTGGACATCGAAACCCTGCGTGCGCTGGAAGACGCGCTGCTGGAGTTCCCGGGCAACACCTTCGTGATCTCGCACGACCGCTGGTTCCTGGACCGCATCGCCACGCACATCATCGCTTTCGAAGGCGACTCGCACGTGGAGTTCTTCCAGGGCAACTACCGCGAGTACGAGGAAGACAAGAAGCGCCGGATGGGCGATGACGCTGCGCCCAAGCGCCTGCGCTTCAAGGCGCTGAAGTAAGGCAACCGGAAAGGCCGCGCTCGCGCGGCCTTTCTCCTTTCGGTAGGTCACCACCGTTGGTGGTGACGCTTTGAAGCGTACCGACCAACGGTCGGTACCCACCACCAACGGTCGGTACCCACGTTCTGCATTCGGGTAGGTCACGGCCGTTGGTCGTGACACCTTATCGTCGCGAGAATCTCCATGTCCCTGTTCGAGCGCATGTTCCAGCTGCAGCAGCACGGCACCACCGTGCGTACCGAGCTGCTGGCCGGCATCACCACCTTCCTGACGATGTCCTACATCGTCTTCGTCAACCCGGAGATCCTCGGCACCACCGGCATGGATGCGGGTGCGGTGTTCGTGGCCACCTGCCTGGCCGCCGCGCTGGGTTCGGCGGTAATGGCGCTGGCGGCCAACTTCCCGGTCGGCATGGCACCGGGCATGGGCCTGAACGCGTTCTTCGCATTCACCGTGGTCGGCGCTGCCGGCCTGCCGTGGCAGCAGGCGCTAGGGGCGGTGTTCATCTCCGGCCTGGTGTTCCTGGTGTTGTCGCTGACCGGTGTGCGGGCATGGCTGGTGTCGGGCATTCCTTCGTCGCTACGCTCGGCGATCGTGGCCGGCATCGGCCTGTTCCTGGCGATCATCGCGCTGCAGAAATCCGGCGTGATCGTCGGCAACGAGGACACGCTGGTGGCGCTGGGCCCCTTGAACACGGCGCCGCCACTGCTGGCGCTGGCCGGTTTCCTGTTGATCGCAGTGCTGGAAGCACGCCGCATCCGCGGCGCGATCCTGTTCGGCATCCTGGCGGTGACCGGTGCGGGCTGGGCATTGGGCGACGTGCAGTACCAAGGCCTGGTCTCGCTGCCGCCGAGCCTGGCGCCCACCTTCCTGCAGCTGGACCTGCCGGGCCTGCTGCACCATGACGGCGGCGCACCGATCGCGGTGCTGCTGCAGGTGGTGCTGGTGTTCGTGCTGGTGGAAGTGTTCGATGCCACCGGCACCCTGTACGGCGTGGTCGGCCGCGCCGGCCTACTGAAGCTGCCGGGCGCGCAGAAGCGCTTCGGCCGCGCGTTGCTGGCCGACAGCACTGCCATCGTGGCCGGTTCGGTACTCGGCACCAGCAGCACCACCGCTTTCGCTGAAAGTGCCTCGGGCGTGCAGGTGGGCGGGCGCACCGGCCTGACCGCGCTGGTGGTATCGGCACTGTTCCTGGCCGCGCTGCTGTTCTCGCCGCTGGCGGCAATGGTGCCCAGCTATGCCACCGCACCGGCGCTGCTGTTCGTGGCCGGCCTGATGCTGCGCGAACTGGTGGAAGTGGACTGGAGCGACCTGACTGAATCGGTGCCGGCCGCACTGTGTGCGCTGGCGATGCCGTTCACCTACTCCATCGCGAATGGCCTGGCGTTTGGCTTCATCGCGTATGCGGCGCTGAAGGCCGGCACCGGCCGCTGGCGCGAAGTGCATCCGGCGGTATGGCTGGTGGCGGTGTTGTTCACCCTGCGCTACGCGTTGGAGTAAGCACGTGGTGGTGGCGGCCCCCCGCCGGCACAAACCCGTGGGGGGTGAACCAGCGGCGCCCCGTGGGAAGGGCTTATTGGGGTTGGGGGGGTTTATGGCCGGCACGGGCCGGTGGGGCTATGTGCATCGGGGGGTTTGGGTGGTGGCGTTGTTGTTCACCCTGCGATCCGGGTTGTTTTAAGCAGGTGGTGGTGCCGGCCAGCGGCGGGCACTACCCGTTGCTGGGTTCACCTGCTGCGCACGGTGCTCTGGGATGATGCGGGCATGGTTGCGCCCGTCCTTCCCGCAGATCCGTCTTCGCCATTGCGCCGCCGCCTGCTGCGCGCGGCCGTGCTGGCGCCGTTGGCCGGTACGCTCGCTACCCTGCCCGGCTGCTCGCTGCCGGTGCAGGTCGACGGCACCTTCCTCCAGCCCTGGCGCAGCCACCTGCAGTGGGGACTGGCCGACTGGCAGCGCTCGTTGAAGCTTGCACATACGCTGGGCTGCCGTCAGCTGGTGCTGCAATGGACCGGCATCGTCGGCGGCAGTGACGGCGACTGGTCAGTGCCCGACGGCAGCCTGCGGCAGCTGTTCACCGCCGCCAGCCAGAACAACCTGCGCATCCGTGTCGGCCTACCCTTTCAGCAGCGCTGGTGGCAGGCGATCGGCGCCGACGACGCCGCGCTGCAGGCGTTCCTGGCCGACAGCCTGGCGCACGCACGCAGCTGGTTGGCACAGGCGCCGTGGGCCGAGCAGCCGGCCTTCGGGGGCTGGTACCTGCCCTACGAACTGGAGCAGTACCACTGGGCCGATCCGGCCCGCCAGCAATGGCTGGCGCAGTGGCTGCACGGGCTGGCAGACGCCACCGGCGCGCGCGGCGGTGACTGCGCGATCTCCTGCTACTTCAGCCGCCTGCAGTCCGATGGCGACCTGGTCACGCTATGGCAGGCGGTACTGGCCCAGGCCACGCTGCGACCGATGGTGCAGGACGGCGTGGGCGTTGCCGGCGCCGGCAACGTCCAGCAGCTCCAGCCGTTGCTCGATCATTTCCACGCGCACGATATCGGCTTCGACGCGATCGTCGAGCTGTTCCACGAACTGCCCGGCAGCGCCGCTGATGGCAGCGGGTTCAAGGGCGAGACTGCCGATGCCGCGCGGATCCAACGGCAGCTGGCGTGGGCACGCGACAGCGGCGCACAGCACGTGCTGGTCTATGCGCTGGAGCCGTGGCTGACCCAGGACACGCCGCAGGCGGCGGCGCTGCGGCGGCGGTGGGGGCTGCCTCAGTAATAGAGGATGGCGGTGGCGAACAGGCCCTTGGCGCGCTGCGTATCACCGCCACCGATCGCAAAGCGGTACTGCACGGTCAGGTCGAGGTAGGAACGCGGCGTGTTGTAGCGGTCCTCGCGGAACCAGTAGCGCACGCCCAGGCCCGGCCCCGCGCCAAGTGACCAGCCGCGCTGCGTATCGTTGAGCGCGAACGACTGTACCGGAAACAGCGGGTAGCGGATGTCGCGCACGCGCGAGCGCTGGTCCAGCCAGTCCGCCCCCACCACCGCATACGGCGTGACCACCCAGTGGGTCTGTCCGGCACCGAAACGGAAGCTGCGTCCGGCGCGCAGTTCAGCGGCCGCGAACCACTGTTCGCGATGCAGGCGCCCATTGGCATCACCGATCCGCCGCACTGGTATGCCGTTGGCATCGAGTGCATCCAGGGTGAAATGCGCGCTGTTGTCATCCCATGTGTAACCGCCCTGCGCGTAGCCGCTGACCATCCACCACTGGTTCACGTCGGTGCGCAGGTCGGTACCGTGGTAATAGCCGTAGGTCAGGTAGGACATCCAGGCACCGGAACCGCTGGCCAAGCGGTAGCGGGCCAGGGTGCTGGATTCCAGTGGCGGGTTCAGGGCCAGCTGCAGGCTGCACTGCACGGCCGCGGAGGCGGGATAGACATCGCCCGTGCGGGTGGCGCTACCGAGGAACTGGCGGCGCTCGATGCCGGCGCTCAGGCCGGTCTGGCCGAAGGCGTAGCGCATGCCGAACGAGGCGATGGTGGACGGCCAGCCGGTGGTGGAACGCGAACGGCTGAGACGGTCGGCGCGTGCACGTGCGTCGGGTGTCGATTCGCCGGTGCACGGGTCCACTGCGCGGATCGATTCGTAGGTGCCGCCCTCGTCGTACAGCGTGTTGAGCAGCCGCGTGTAGAGCTCCAGCGTGCCATGCTGGTCGTTGAACGCCGGGGGCCGCCAGAACGCTTCCAGCGTGCTGAACACCGAATCGCCCGGCGTACTGATCGCCGCGCCGCCGACATTGGTCGCGGCCTGGCGCGCGCCGCGGAAGCCGGCCGAGGCGATCACGCCCCACTCGCGCGAATAGTTGGCGATGGCATTGCGCACGTTGTAGCGCTGATGCGTATCCAGAGGCAGCTCACCGGCGTCGGCGCGATCAATGGCGCTGCGCAGCAGCGACACCGCCTGAGGATGATCGCCGTTGGCCGCACTCGCATACGCCTGGTCGATCACCACGCTTTTGGGTGCCTTGCCGGTGGCCTCGGCGGCACGGAAGTCGGCCAGTGCGCGCGCCGGTTCGTGGGCCTTCTGGCTGAGATAGCCGCGCTGCATCAGCAGCCCGGCGTCATCAGGGCGTTGCGCCAGTGCCGCGTCCAGGCGCAGCCGTGCTTCGTCCTGCTGGCTGCGGTTGCCTGCCGCCAGCGTGGTGGTCAGCAGGCCTTGCAGGTCTGCATCGTCCGGTGCGAGCTGCACGGCCTGCCGTGCTTCACCTATGGCCTCGGCAAAGTCCTGGCGCGCGTAGGCTGCATATGCGCGCTGTGCAGCGCCACCGTCGCCCTGCAGGTCAGCCGGCATCAGCTCGCAGATATTGGCGGTGTCATCCGATTGGCAATGCTGGAACGGCGCTGGATAGGCCTGCGCACTCATGCGCGGAAGCTCGCGACTGGATCCGGTCGCCCTGGCGCGCTGCTCGATGGCCTGCTGCAGCAACTGCTGCGCGCGTGCATCGCCTGCATCGGCTGGCACTACCGGCCGCAGCGGCGCCAGCAGTGCAGCCGCCCGTACGCGATCCCCAGCGGCCAGGGCCGCATCCACGGCCAGCAGGCGCACGTTGCGCTGTTGCGTTGTGGACCCCGGCATGGCGAGCGCGGTATCGAAGTCCTCATTGGCCAGCACGGTCTTGCCCTGGCGCTGGCGCAGATAGCCGCGCATCACCCGGGCATTGAGATCCCCGCCCTCGGCCTGCAGTGCCTGGTCGGCGCTGCGCTCGGCGTCGGCCAGCCGCCCCTGCTGCAGCTGCGCGGTGATCAACAGCAACCGGTACGAAGCAACATCCGGCGCAAGCTCGACGGCGGCACGCGCCTGCGCGACGGCCGCCGCATCGTTCTGCGTGGACAGCGACTGATAGGCCTGCTGGGCCTGCAGCAGCGCGCGCTGGCGGGCCAGCGCCGCGCGCCGCGCGTGCAGTTCCTCGACGTTCGGTGCGCCCAGCTGCAGCGCCGTGCCGATGGCCGCGTCGGCCAGTTCGGCCTGTTGCTGTGCTTCCAGCGCCGCCACCCACAGCATCGCCCAGGCGCCCTGCTTCGGCTGCTGGCGGAAGGCCTGCTCGGCCTTGCTGGCCGCTTCCCGCATGCGCCCGGCGTCATAGGCAGCATAGGCCTCGGTGGCCAGCGTGTAGGCCTGCTGCCTGGCGCGGTCTGCGCCGCTGCCGGCCGCGCGCGGTGGAGAGGGTGCGCGCCCGCCCCGGGCATCCGGGGGCGTGCTGCGCGCAGCGGTGGCAGCGGCCAATGCCGGCAAGGCCGGATCCTTCAACCCGGCATCCAGTGCACGGCGCGCCTGCTGCTGCGCCTCCGCCGACCGGCCCAGTTTCTGCAACGCATAGATCTGCAGCAGGCGCAGCCGCACCACGTCCGGGCGCAACCGGACAGCTTCGCTGGACTGCTGGTAGGCCGCAGCGTAATCACCGCGCTCGTAGGCGGCGAAGGCCTGCTCGGCGACGCGGTAGGCCGCACCGGACAACGGCAGCGGCGCATCGGCCTGCGCCAGTACCGGCGCGGCGGCCGTGGCCAGTGCCACGGCAATGACGGTGGACAGCAGCGTGGTCTTCATGCCGGCAAGGCTCCGGGAGGCGGCGACTGCAGCGCGGCCGCACGCCGGCGCTGCTCCTGCATGGCCTGGGCCACGGCCTCTTCGGTAGTGATGCCCTGCTTGACCAGGTAATCGCCAATGCGGCCATCGCGCTGCGGCTTGTACGCATCCAGTGCAATCTCGAAGCGCGCGTGGTCGATCAGGCGCATCTCCACCAGCAGGTCGCCCAGCAAGGGCACGTTGTCCAGCTGCCAGTGCTGGTCGCCGCCGATCAGGCGCAGGCCTGCGTTGATTTCGCTTTCGCGGGCGATGCTCTGTTCGATGTGCGCGCTGCGGGTTTCCTGTTTCAGCAACGCCAGCGCGTCTTCGGGCAATGGGCTGGCCACGGCCAGCCGCAGTGTCTGCTGCTGCCGCGGCGGTAGCGGCAGCATGCGCCACTGCACGCAGGCATCGGCGCTGACCGGGAATGAGCCCGCGCGCAGGTAATCGATGTCGATGACCGCACGCGGCAGGTCGCCCTGGAAGGCGATGGCTTCGGCCAGGGTTTCATCATCCAGCCAGCCCTGGGTGAGCAGGATGCGGCCCAGCGGCTGCCGCCGGCCGGCATGCTGTTGCGCCAGCGCCTGCTGCAGCCGCTCCGGTTCCACCGCCTGCCAAGTGGTCAACAGCTCACCGAGTTGCTTGCGGGTCTGCACCAGCTGTGCCGCATCGGGAAAGTCGTGCATGGTCTTGTCCCAGACCATGCGCTTGCCGAACAGCAGGTAGGCCAGGAACACCTTCCATGCGCGGGCGGTGGCCATGAAGTTGATCATGTTGCCGACCACCATGCGCGGGATCGATATCAGCGCATGCTCCCAGCCGTACAGGCGGTTGACGAAGTAGAAGCGCTGCACGACGCGGGTCGCCAGTGCCGCCGTGGTCAGCAGCGCGACATTCATCTGCCAGGTACCGGCCTGGAACACGCTGGGGAACTGCATCGTCCACACCCCGGTCGCCTTCAACAGCCAGAACAACAGCAACTGCAGGAAGATGAGGTAGGCGATGATGCTGACGAACGAGGTGATGATGCCCTTGCGATCGCGCGCCAACAGGTACTTGGTAGCCAGCGAACCGCGCCAGCCCAGCGACTCCCAGCTCTGCAGGCCGATGCCCAGCACCCAGCGCGCCTTCTGCCGGTACGAGGCGCGGAAGTTGTCGGGGAAGTACTCACGCACGCACAGCGCCATCTGCTGGGTGCGCTCGCGCACCGGCCCCCAGCCGAACCATGACGGCCGACGCACGCGGAACTGCACCGGGAAGCGGGCGAAGATCGACTGCATGCCCATGGCTGCCAGCCGTGCACCGACGTCGTAATCTTCGGTGAGGCTGTCGGTGTTGAAGGGCTGGTTGTCGGTCTGCGCGCTCAGCGCCAGCAGCGCACGCCGCGAAAAGCAGGTGCCGACGCCGGCCGACGGCACCATGCCGGACACGCTCTCGCGCACCACCAGGTCCTTGGCGTGCCATTCGGCGAACTCGTCCATGTAGACACCGGCCACCAGTTCGTACCATTCGCGGTCCAGCGAGGTGACCGGCAGCTGGATCATGTCCTTGCGCGGCAGCAGGTAGTTGTAGAAGCGCAGTTCCATCGGGTGCAGCACGTCTTCGCTGTCGTGCAGGATCACCCCGGCGAACTCGATGTCGTGGCGCTTCTCGTGGTCGAAGATCGCCAGGATCAGCCAGTTCAGGCAGTCGGCCTTGCTGGTCGGTCCGTCATGCGGCACCTCCACGCGGCGCAGGCGCTTGTAGCGACGGCGCATGCGCTCGACTTCGTCGATGGTCTGCTGGTCGTTGGGATAGGTGCCGACGAACACGACGTACTCGCGGTAGTCGAGCACGTTGATCATGTTCTCGACCATCTGCGCGATGACGTCGTACTCCATCCATGCCGGCACCATGATCGCCAGCGGCTGTTCCGGCCGCTGCAGCAGGTCTTCCTGGGTCAGCGGCCGGTACGCGTCGCGGCGCTTGACGGTCAGCGCGCGCCAGCTCTCGCGCACCCAGTACCAGACATCGATGAACAGGTCATCGAGGCTGGAGATCAGGATCAGCACGGCCACCGCCGCCGCCGTGGTTTCCAGGGCGGCGTAGTAGTTGGCCAGCTGGATGTTCCAGAACAGACCGTCCACGGTGGATCAATGTCCTGCGTTGGCGGACTTGCGGCGGCGCACCTGGGTGACGCGGGCGGCCAGCAGCGCGAATACGATCACGCCGACCAGCAGCAGCAACCAGACCATGTGCCGTTCCCACTTCGATTGCGGATTTCCGTCGTGCGCGAGGCGAGTGCCATAAGGATCCTGGCGGTCGAATTCGCGCACGACATCAGTGCCGTCAAGCACGGCCAGATCGCCGCGCAGCAACCGGAACGGTGCGCTGAACGACGGTGCCTGTGCGCCGAGGTCGCTGTAAAGAACGCCCAGCTGGCCTCCGGACGAACCCACCTGCACCACCGCGGCGTGATCCAGGCCGCTGACATCCAGCAGCGGTTGCGACGTGCCACCGACGCGCAGGTGGCCATCCTTCAGGCCGACCACATCGACACCGGCCGGTGCAACGCCGAAGGCCAGCCATGGCGCGCCCGGGCTGACCGCGGCACCGGCGTCGACCACCTTCAGTTCCGACGCCTCCGGCGAAGCGCCCACTGCACTGGCCACCGCGATGACCTTGCCCAGCGAGGCCGGTGCATCCTGCAGCCAGGCGCCGGGCACGAACACCTGGTTGCCGCGTGACAGCTGGCTGCTGGCACCGACGAAATCACTGCCCAGCGAGCGCCTGGCCAGGGTCAGGTGGCTGCTGGGCAGGATCGAGACTGGATAGCCGGTCGCCGGATCGTGGCAGTAGGGGCGTGCCGGTTGGCGCAGGAAGCTGACACGGATCTCGTTGCGCGCCGACAGCGCGTAGGCCGGTACCTTGGCCACCAGCCGTTGCGGTTGGCCGTTGGCCGACAGCACCTTGCCGCCCAGCAGGTAGTCGTTGAGGTAGATCGTGGCCACCGCGCCCTGACCCGCCGCATTGGGGGCCGCCGAGACATCGATCACCACTTGCTCGGGCAGGCGGCCATCGGCCGACAGCGTACCCAGATCGAAGCTGGCGCTGCGGTCGGCGCGGGTCACCACATCCATGGTTCCGGCGATGTTTCCGAGCCGGCTCAGCAGTACCTGGTCACCGTCCAGTTTGGGCGTTCCTGCTGCGCTGACCTGCAGGCTGCGGCCCAGCGCATAGCTGCGCCACTGTTCGGCGAACAGTCCGGCAACCTTGCCCGCTGCCGCCGGGTCGACCACCAGCGTCGGACGGCCTGCAACGGCCACCACGCTGACCGAGGCGCTGGTCGCGGGCTTTTCCAGGCCACCCATGTCGGTACCGCGCCACGCGGCGAACGCCGTGCCCGCGTCGGCGCCAGTGGTGGCAACCTGTGCGGCCAGCGCATCCAGCGCCGCGCGTACGCCGACGCGCAATGCATCGCTGCCGATCATCACATCGGCGGCCAACGGCCCGCTGTCACGCAACGACAGCAGCGCTCCCACTTCGGCCAGGTCCTTGATCGCGTGCACGCGCTCGCCCGCGGCCAGCGCGGCGTACGCCGGCACGCCCTGCAGGCTGGCCGGGATGCTGATGCCGGCCAGGTCGACGCTGTCGCCGACCTTGGGCAGCGCCACCACCTGCACCTGCTTGCCGCCGGCCTGCAACGCGGTACCAATGCGCCAGGCGGTATCATAGGTGGGCGCCTGCAGCGCCTTGCCCTCCACCAGCAGGCGCACCCGCGGTGGCAGCGCGCCCCAGGCCTTGGCCACGGTATCCACGGCACGCCCATCGAAGCGGTAGCTGAAGCGCGAATCCGGCGACAACCGCAGCACATTGGCCGGCGCACTCTGGTCGGCACATTGATAGTCGGACACGATCGACCACCAGCCGACACCGACCCGCACAAAGCCGTTCTGGCGGGGTTCGCCATCGATGGCAAGCAGCTGGCTGGCATCGCCCTGGGCATCGGTGATCGAGCGCGCGGCGATTGGATCGCCATCCACCGACCACAAGCCCGAGGTACGCCCGGCGTGCCCGCGTACATAGCGCCCATCGAGCTGCAGCTGTGCATCGCGGGTGGCAACACCCGCCGGCACCGGCAGGTAGACCTCGCGCTGGCTCTCCTGCCCACTGAGTACCAGCGGCTGGCGGAAGCCGAGTTCGCGCAGGGTCATCTGCCGGCTCACCGTGCTGTCGCCGCTCCATTCTGCGAACTGGCCGGCGACGCTGTCGGCGGCGTGTGCACTGCCAACCGCGCACGACAGGACGAACGCGGCGGCGGAAACAAACAGGGGACAGCGGCCGGTCTGGCTCATGGCGTCACTTCATGGAGAGGGTGGTGGGCGGCACCGCCGCTGCGGAGACCGGGCGAAAACTCGGGAACGGGAGCGCCACGCAGGGCGGCGACGATGCGGGCGCTGGCGCGGCCGTCGCCATAGGGACTGCCATCGGGGTCGAAACGGGTCGGCTGCGGTGGCTGTGCCAAGGCCGCATTGACCCCCTCGACGATGCGCGAGGGCGTGGTCCCGACCAGCGTCACCACACCGGCCTCGACCGCCTCCGGGCGCTCGGTGACGTCGCGCATCACCAGCACCGGCTTGGCCAATGCCGGCGCTTCTTCCTGCACGCCACCGGAGTCGGTGAGGATGACGTCGGCGCGCTGCATCAGGCGCACGA
This sequence comes from Stenotrophomonas maltophilia group sp. RNC7, assembly GCF_030910085.1. Taxonomy (NCBI): domain Bacteria; kingdom Pseudomonadati; phylum Pseudomonadota; class Gammaproteobacteria; order Lysobacterales; family Lysobacteraceae; genus Stenotrophomonas; species Stenotrophomonas maltophilia group sp. RNC7. The sequence goes on from NZ_JAVFVN010000681.1 coordinate 113,110, forward strand.
AGCGCAGGTAGTCCTGCGGCGGCACCAGGTGCACGTTGTCGAGGTTGCCCAGGTGTGCGTTGACCGGTGCCTGGACGTTCGGATTGAGGTGCACCGGGTACAGCACCTGCAGGTCCGGCCGCTGGGCCAGTTCGGCCAGCGCACGGCAGATGTCCTCGAAGCCCTGGCCGAAGCTCTCGCGGCGATGGCCGGTGACCAGCAGCAGGCGGCGCCCGGGGTCGAGCATGTGGAAGGGTTCGTCAGCCTGGGCACGCAGTGCCGGATCGGCATCCAGGCGCTGCACGGTCTGCTGCAGGGCATCGATGACGGTGTTGCCGGTGACCAGGATCTGACCGCCCAGATGCTCACGGGCCAGGTTGGCGCGCGAGCCGGGAGTAGGTGCGTACAACTGATGACCGACCACGTCGATCACCCGCCGGTTCATCTCCTCCGGCCATGGCCGGTTGATGTCGCCGGTGCGCAGGCCGGCCTCGACATGGCCGATCGGAATGCGGTGGTGGAACGCGGCCAGGGCGGCGGTCATCGCCGTGGTGGTATCGCCGTGCACCAGCACGCGATCCGGGCGGACCTGCGTGTAGAGCGCGTCAAGCCGCTCGAACAGCCTGGAACACAGGCCATTGAGGGTCTGGTTGGGCACCATGACATCCAGGTCATGGTCGGCGGTGATCTCGAACAGCGACATCACCTGGTCGAGCATCGCCCGGTGCTGGCCGGTGATGCAGACCACCGATTCGACGTCCGCGGCCTGGGCCAGGGCGCGCACCAGCGGCCCCATCTTGATTGCTTCCGGTCGGGTGCCGAACACCGACAGGACCTTCACCGGGGTGCTCCGGAAGGACGGTGCTGGAAAATGCCAGGAGCTGTAGCCACGTCTGGATCCTTGCGGCGTTACCGTCCAATGCCCGCAGGCAGGAGACGGTCACCTCATGAGGAAACTCCAAATTCGCGACGTCCATCACAATCGATTGATGGCACGTGCGTCGTGGCAGTGATCTTCATCGTTGGAAGATCAAGACGCAGTCAACGCCGCCCGTGGGACGGGCGACGTTGCGGCGGAACGCAGCAGGGGCAGCCGCCCGGGCGGCCTTACTCGTACTGGATGGTGAAGGTGGCCTGGCCGTTCGCGACACCTGCGCCGACTGTGCCAGCCTGGGTCTGCACATAGCGCGCACGCAGCGGCAGCGCCATGACGCTGGTCCCCGGCGCGGTGGTGCCGACGTTGATGGTCTGGCCGAAGCGCACTTCGCGCTCGGTGGTGCCAACGCGCTGGACCATCTGGATGCCGATGCGGGTGGCGCTGTTGGTGGCCGCGCTGAGCTTCAGCACGCCCGGCATGTTCGAGCTGTCCTGGTCGGCATCGAGACGGATGCCGATCTTGCTCTGGTAGGCGGCAACATTGCTGCCCTGGCAGTTCAGGCGGATCTCGAAATCACGATCGACCGCGCGCGAACCGACACCGGTGAAGGTGGTGTTGGGCACGCTGCCGAAGTCGACGGCGATGTTGCGGCTGCCGGCCTGCACTTCGCAGGTCGGGCTGACCACGGTGGTGCCCGAGCCCTTGAATGTCGAGGTCAGCACCGGGCGACCGGGGCCATCACCGTCGAAGTAGTAGGTGGTGAAGCGGCCGTTCGGCGCGATCACGCCCGAGCCGGTCTGGGCAGCGGTCTTGATCAGCTGGATGCGGAACGTGCCTCCCACCAGCGAGATGGTGCTGCTGCTGCCGAAATTGATGGTGTGCGGATAGTAGGTCTGGATCGCACCGGAGTCCCGGTACAGGCGGATACCCACGCCCGCCACATCGGTTTCATAGACGTTCGAGAAGCCGGCCACCGGACGCTTCTGCGCGGCGTTGACGTACTCGCCAATGGAACGGCCACCGGACCAGTCGCAACGTGCCACGCTGTTCTGCTGGTTGATTGGCTCGCTGATCTCCTTGATCACGCCACCGACCGGCGTGCTGGGCAGGATCACGATCTGGCCCATGTCCATGGTCACGTCCTGCGCGGTGAACCAGCGGGACTGGATGCGGCACGACGCGCTGGCCTGCTGTGCCAGCAGTGCGCCACCCAGCAGTACAAGGGCCGTCAGCGCCTTGCGGCCACGGGAAGAAATCATCGGCATGCTGCCTCCAGCGGGATGAAGCCGGTCTTGGACGCATCGGCGCCCGCCGGAACCTGGTAATCGATGGTGCAGCGCTGGTCGGCACCGGCGCCCCACTCCACCAGCAGGCGACCCTGGTTCTTTTCACTGCGCACGTACAGGCGGCCGCCCTGGCTGACCATGCCGACCGGCTGGCCCTGCTCATCCTTGACCTGCGCACCGAACGGCATGCTGCGGCCATCCGGGTTGCGTACCTGGATCAGCAACGCGTTGCCCTTGCGGGTATCGAAGCGCAGGTAGCTGATGGCACCGGCGAACGGTGCGATCGACTGGCTGGTGCTTTCCAGTTCGACGTCGTGGGCCATGCCCTGCGGATCGAGGGTGACGGTGTTGAGGCGGTACGGCGACACGTACGGCACCACGGCGTAGCCGCGGCCATCGACGCGCAGGCCCGGGGCGTTGCTGACGATCGCATCGCGCGCGCCCGGGGCCTCGACCAGCACCATGGTGTCGCCACGCTGCGGGGTGAACGTGAAGCCGCCCGGATGCACCACCACGCTGCCGTTGGCACCGACCGAGGCCTGGCGGAAATCACGCGAGTGGCTGTAGGTGGCATTCAACGCGGAGTAGCGGCTGCGGTATTCGGCATTGCCGACCGCCGTGGTGCCACCCTCGCGGGAATCGGACAGGGCCACGCCGTAGCTGAAGTTGTTGTCGACGCCGGCCGAACCGGTGATGCCGACGCGGCTGTTGTCGTAGCCACCGCGGTCGCGCACGCCGAGATCGGCACTGAACGACACCGGGTGGGTACCCCGGCCCAGCGGCACGCTCATCGACAGCAGGTACTGGGTGTCGGAACGGCCGAGCACGCCTTCTTCGGTGCGCAGCGCCGAGAAGCCGTAGTTCACCGAACGCCAGGCGTTGTTGTAGCCCACCTGGTACTGCTTGGAGGTGCCGGAGCGGTCATAGAAGTCACGCACCGAACCGGTCACGTACAGCGCACCGCCACGACGGCCCAGCGGCTGGTTCAAGGTCACCTGGAACTGGCTGCGCTGGCGACCACGGGTGGTCGGATCGATGCCGCGCGCGTCCGAGTCACGGCCATACAGCGCGTCCTGCAGGCTGTAGAAGCCTTCGGTCGAATAGCGGTAGGCGGCCAGGGTCAGGTTGGTGCCGGTCTCGCCGATCATGTTGCTGTAGCTCAAGCGCACGCTGGCGCCAGTGTGGCTGCCGTAGTGGTCGAACGAGGTGCGTGCATGGGTGACGTCTGCCGCGAAGGCACCGACCCGCGTGGACAGGCCGACACCGTACAGCAGCGACAGGTAGCCATCGCTCAGCGCGCTGCCGCCGTACAGGGTCAGCTGGTTGCCGATGCCGCGCTGGTAGGTGCCCTGCACCAGCCAGGGTTCGTCGGCCAGCAGCTTGTTGCGCACCTGGCCGGCGGTCAGCGAGTAACGCGACACGCCTTCGCGCAGCATCTGCGGCACCGAGCCGAACGGCACCTTGAATTCGCGGCGGCGGCCATCGGCCTCGATCACGCTCACTTCCAGGTCGCCGCCGTAGCCGGTCGGGTACAGGTCATCAATGACGAAGTTGCCCGGCGAAACGGTGGAGGAGTAGATCAGCTGCTGGTTCTGGCGCACTTCGATGCGTGCGTTGGTTTCGGCGATGCCGCGCACGACCGGCGCGTAACCGCGCAGCGAATCGGGCAGCATGCGATCGTCGCTGGCCAGGCTGGCACCACGGTAGCCGATCGAGTCGAACAGCTCGCCCGTGGTATAGGCCTCACCGATGGTGAGCATGCCGCGCACCTGCGGGATGCCGCGCTGTGCGTAGGTGGCAATGCTCTGCCAATGGCGGCCGTCACCCTCGGACCAGGTCAGGTTAGAGTCGTGGCGGAACTGCCAGCCGCCCAGGTTCAGGCCGGCATTGAGGCCGAGATAGGCACTGCGGTTGCGCTGGCCACCTTCGACACGGCTGTTGCTGTCGATGGCATTGAAGCTGTAGCCGACGAAACCGGCATTGATGCCGCGGTCCCACAGCGCCGGGTTGACGTAGCCGCGTGCCTCACGGCGCAGGAACACCTGCGGGATGCTGAGGTCGTAGCGCAGGTTGCCGCTGTCGTAGACACCGTAGGCGTTGGCCATGCGCTGCTGCACCGGCACGCAGCTGGCGGTGTCGGTCGGCAGCGTCGGGTCCTGCTGCAGCAGCACGGCCTCGCTGTCCACGCCCATTTCCTCCAGCATCGGCAGCGGCAGGCAGGCGTCGACACGGCCCTGTGCATCGGCCTTGAACTGCAGGTCACGACGGCCCTGCCAGGCACCGTTGACGTAGACATCGACACGGTAACTGCCGGCAACCATCGGGTTGCCATTGCTGAAGGCCGCCAGGTCGACCTGCTTGGCCTGGCCGGACAGGAAGCTGGAATTGAACTGGGCCGATTCCGGTGCACGCGCATTGGCCGCACCACTCTGCGCCATCAGCGCCTGTTCGCCGAGATTGGCCGGTGCAGCCAGCGCCCATCCTGGGCAGGCCGCGCCAACAACCAGCAGGCAAAGCGCCTGATGGATCGACAATGTCAATCTGTTTCCGATCACACTGACATTCCTTCAATTCGCCGCACGGCGGCGGTGGCGGGATGCGCCGGCCCATGGCCGGCGCGGCGCGTTCAGCCCCCGGTGCTGTCGAGGCGGACGGTGTGCTCGACCCGGCCGCCGTAATCATTGATGGTGATGAAGCGCACCTGCTGCGTGCCCGCCGGTGCGGCGAACTCCAGGCTCTGCTTCGGCGCGACCATCGCGCCCTTGTCCTCGACGGCCTTTTCGCTGCTGCCGGTCACGGCATGCACTTCGGCCAGAGTGACGTGGAAGGGGCTCGGGTTTTCCACCCGCAGGCGGTCGCCATTGCGGGTCCAGCGCAGCGCTGCCGGTGCGTCGTTGGCGACGCCCTTCAGGCCCTGCGGCCGGTAGAAAAGCTTCAGGCGCGAACGGAACGCGACCTGCAGGTAATTCTGGTCACCACTGTCGGCGTTGTCCGGCGACGGCGGTACGTCCAGCACATTGAGCCAGAACACCGTCTCGCGATCGGTCGGCAGCTGTGCGCCGGAGAAGATCAGGCGCAGCGCCTGGCTGCGGCCCGGCTCGACGCGCGCGATCGGCGGCGTCAGCACGAACGGAGCATCACTGGTATCGGCGGTCTGGTTGGCGTCGCCACTGTCGATCCAGGCCTGGACCAGTGCGGGCGAGTCGCCCACGTTGTCGACCTGCACGGTGACTTCGCGCGCCTGTGCCGGGTAGATCACCCGCGTGCCATTGACCACCACGCCGGCCAGTGCGTTCTGGCAGAGGGGCAGCGTGAACGCTGCCAGCAGCAGCGCCCGGGGAAAGAGTGCTTTCATCGGAAGTACTACGCTCGAGGGGTGTGGCCAGGGGCCGCGGAGCACTGGCCGGCGCGTACGCCGGCCAATGCGGGTACGGCTACGATCAGTTGTAGATGATCGTGTACTTGACGCTGCTGGTGACGTCGCCCGGGGTGGCGGCGGCAGTGGCGTAGTACTCAGCGTAGTAGTTCAGGTCGGCCGAGCCGTCGGTGCCGACGGTGACCCACTGCGAGTTGGTCTGGGCCAGGCCAGCGCCGGCAGCCTTGATCGGCAGGAACTGGTTGTTCGAGCCCAGCAGCTGCAGCTGCACGTTGGTGGCAGCGTTGGCCGAGGCCTGGTTGACCAGGCGGCCGCTGTTGAAGTCGACGGTCGAACCCGGCTCGAAGTAGGTGGCGACGTTGCCGGCGCTGCACTTGGTCAGGTTGATGGCGAACGGGGTACGGCCCGCAACGGCACCGGCGGTAGCCAGGGTGTTCTTCGACACGGTCGGCAGGGTCACGGCGAAGTCCTTGCCGCCCGGGGTCGAGATGGTGCAGGTCTTGTCGGTCACCTTGCCATTGAAGGTGATGGTGCCGTCGGCGGCGTTGGCGGCCAGCGGAGCGGCGGCCAGCATCAGAGCGGCAATGAGGTTGATCTTGTGCATTCGCTTTTACCTAACCCTACTGAAGAGATGAGAAGTAGAGGAGGAAGCAAGGAGCACTGCCGGGCTAACAAGACCCATCCTTGCGTCTCACCTGTGGCCGGACTCGGACATACCTTCCCCTGAATCCGTGACGCAAGTATATGCACAACTGTGATGAAAGTCTCATTATTTTTCTGAACGCCAATTCATTGACGCCATAAATGTGACGTGATAAGCGGAATCAGCGCCTGGGACGCGTGGAAGATTTGACGACGGGGCCGCCAGGTCGCGGACAACCGTGGATGACGCGTTGAGAGGCGCGTTCGGCAGGCGCGGAAACAGGCATTTTTCAGGCGGAAATCACCTTATTTGATGCGCATCACTCTTTCTTGGTGATGGCCCTAGCAGATTCGGATTTGTCCTATTAAAGGCGGATCGAACCTGTCGCTAACTAGGACACACCGAACCAGAGAACGTGTCATGAGGAATTCCATTCTGCTGTGTGTGGCCCTGATGTCCGTCAGTGCGCTGGCCCAGGCCAGCAGCGGCAGCATCCGTTTCAGCGGCCGCATCGCCGAGCCGGGCTGCACGACGAACCTGTCCCAGGGTGAGCTGAGCCTGGCGGCCTGCCCGCCGTCGGCCAAGGGCTCGACGGTGGAAGTGACGGCACTGGCCGATGGCCAGGCCGCGACGCTGCGCGATGGCAAGCGCCAGGGCCAGAAGCTGTCGGTGTCGGCCAGCGCGATGCGCGCCGGCGATATCGCCTTCTCCGAGCGTTACAGCGTGCAGGCTTCGAAGCAGCAGCCGCTGCAGGGCGCCTACCTGGTGGTGGTCGACTACCTGTAAGCCGACGTATTTACGCCGGCGGCAGCTCGAAGACCTGGCGCAGGTAGGCCAGGTAACCCGGGTCGTCGCACATGCTCTTGCCGGGCGAATCGCTGAGCTTGGCCACCGGCTGGCCGTTGCAGCGGACCATCTTGATGACGATGTTGAGCGGCGTCGGGCCCAGGTCATTGGTCAGGTGGGTGCCGACGCCGAACGCGACCTGGCAGCGACCACGGAAATAGTCGTACAGGCGCATCACCTTGGCGATGTCGAGCCCATCGCTGAACACCAGCACCTTGCTGCGCGGATCGACGCGACGCTGCTGGAAGTGCGCCAGCATGCGGTCACCCCAGTCGAACGGATCGCCGGAGTCATGGCGCACACCGTCGAACAGCTTGCAGAAGTACATGTCGAAGTCGCGCAGGAACGCATCCAGGCCGACCACGTCGGACAGCGCGATACCGAGGTCACCGCGGTACTCGCGCGCCCACGATTCCAGTGCCGCCACCTGCGAATCACGCAGGCGCGGGCCGAGCGCCTGGAACGCCTGCAGGTACTCGTGGGCCATGGTGCCGTGCGGGGTCATGCCGTACAGGCGCGCGAAGTGGACGTTGCTGGTGCCGACCAGCTGCGGGCCGAGCGCGTCGCGCAGCAGCGGCAGCAGCCGGGCATGCCAGTCGCGCGAGTAGCGGCGACGGCTGCCATAGTCGGCGATGCGGCATTGTTCGAAGCCGGGGGTATCGCGCAGCAGCGCGGCCTTGGCCTGCAGGCGGCGCTCGCCTTCGGCGAAGTCGGCCGTGGTGGTGTTGCGGAACCAGACTTCGTTGATGATCGCCAGCAGCGGCACTTCAAACAGGATGGTGTGCAGCCACGGGCCGGTAATGTCCAGTTCGATCTCGCCGGGCACGGCCGTCGACGCGCGCAGCTGGATGTACTTGCGGTCGAGGTGGAACAGGCCGAGGAAATCGGCGAAATCCGGCTTCACGAAGCGCAGGCCACGCATGTAGTCCAGCTCCGCGTCGCTGAAGCGCAGGCTGCACAGGTGGTCGATCTCTTCGTCGATCTGGTCGATGTAGTGGGCCAGGTCGATGCCGGGCGTACGGCACTTGAACCGGTACTGCACCTGGGCGCCGGGGTGCTGGTGCAGCACCGCCTGCATCATGGTGAACTTGTACAGGTCGGTGTCGAGCAGGGACTGGATGATAGGCATGGAGCGGATTATGCGCCCGGCGGCGTGAACCGTGGTCGCGCCCGCCTTCCGTAGAGCCGGGCCACGCCCGGCTGGATTGTTGCCTGAGCCGAGCGTGGCCCGGCTCTACAACGACCTGCGCAGCAGGCGCGGCACCAGCATCGCCGCATGCGCCCAGATCGCGGCCCACACCGCAATGCGTACCGGCAGCGTGCGCTGCCTGGCCTCGAACTTCTGGAAGTAACGCCACAGCCCCCTGTGCTTGTGCCATTCCACGAAGAATGGCCGCGAGCGGCTGGAGACGCCGCGCACATGGGTAACCTGCAGGTCGTTGGCGATCGCCACCACCGCGCCGGCCTCGCGTGCGCGGCGGCACAGATCCAGGTCCTCGGCATGCAAGCGGTAACCCGCATCCCAGCCACCGATGCGCTCGAACAGGGTACGCGGCATCATCAGCAGCGCGCCGGACAGCGCCGGCACCGGCTGCACGGCCTGGTGTGGATCGCGCGGAACCGCCAGCTTCGAACCCTTGCCCGGCGAGCGCAGCATCAGCAGGAAATCCGGATCGCGACGGCGCACCGCTTCATCGGCGTGGCCGTGCTCGTCCACCTGCTCCACGCCCAGCAGGCAATCGCCCAGCACCTCGCCACGGCTGCGCAGTTCGGTCAGGGTGTCCGGCTCAATCATCAGGTCCGGGTTGATGAAGGCCAGCCAGGGGCTGTGCGAGTCGGCCACGCCCTGGTTGTTGGCGGCGGCAAAGCCGGGATTGTCCGGATTGCCGACGAAGCGCACGCGCGGGTCATGGCTGGCATGCCGCTGCACGATGTCCAGCGTGCCATCCAGCGAACCATTGTCGATCACCCGGATCTCGGCGATGTCCTGCGCCTGGCGCAGGCGCGACAGGCAGGCATCGATGGTGCTGCCACTCTGGTAGGTGACGACGATGGCGGCAATGGCTGCATTCAAACGGGAGGCTCCGGCGCGGGCGGGACGAACAGGTCGCCCTGTTCCTTCGGCATTATCGCCTGCCGCATGCGCTGCTGCAGGTCGGCACGCAGACCGTGCAGTGGATCGTGCATCAGGAAATCGGCCAGCCGCGGCACCCAGGCCGGCCAGCGTGCCGCCAGGGCCTCCAGGTCGCCATCGCGGCTGACCGCCTCTCCTGCCCGGCCGACGAACGCGGTCTCGCACAACACGTTGCGCCAGCCCAGGCCCGCCATGCGCAGGCTGAGGTCGATCAGCGCGGCATTCCAGCCGGCATAGCTGTCCACGTCCAGGCCACCGGCACGGCGGCGCGCGTTGCCACGTACCAGCACCGCGTGGGTGACTGCCGATGGCAGCTCCGGGTGAAGCGTGGGCAACGTGGCGCAGGTATGCGCCAGCAAGGCCGGGTCATGGGGTTCGGGATTGATCTCGCCCAGCCGTGGCCACGCCGCGGTCTCGCCGGCGTTGCACCAGGGAGTCGCTGTGGCGATGGCGGCATCGCGGGCGAAGGCATCCTGCAACTGCTGCAACCAACCGGGCGACGGCACGCTGTCCGGTGCCAGCACGGCCACGTCCAGGCCATCGCAGGCGCGCAGCATCTCATCCAGATGGGCAACCTCGCCCAGTGGCCGCGCGCGCCGGGTGTATTCGGCCTGCAACGGCGTATGCGCCAACCAGTGCTCGACCACGGCCTGCGCACGCGGCCCTGCCTGCGCGTCATCGGCCAGCCAGACCGCAGTGCCCGGCGCGGTGCCGGCATCCAGTGCGGCCAGGCAGCGGTCCAGCGCGGCATCGTCCACGCACAGCGGCAACAACACGATCGCCCCCATCCCGCCTCCGTGGTTGTCGGTGGTCACAGCGTAGCACTGGGAGGGTATCGGCCGGGTTGCACCCGGCACCCGCAGAGGCCAGAGCCAGAGCCAGAGCCGAAGCAACAGCCGGAGCAAAAGCTGGGTTCCTGGGGGGATGGCGGGGTGGG
>NZ_JAVFVN010000714.1:0-750 GCF_030910085.1 Stenotrophomonas maltophilia group sp. RNC7
ATTCACTATTACTCCCCTTCTATGCTTTGCGGAACGCTGAAGTAATACGAATAACAAATCAAGACGAATATGCAGCAGGAGAACCTTTTTTAAGCACCATTACAATAAAAAGAAGATTTCCTTTTCCATTACTTTACTTAATTATAGAAGATGAATTACCATCACAATTTACAAAGTGTAAACAAACGAAGATGAATAAAGTAATACTTTTTCCAGGATTGAAGCGAAATATTTCGTTTCAATATGCAATCGACACAATCCCTAGAGGAGAGCATACTTTTTCAAGCGTACGTGTCAAAACTGGCGATTTATTCGGTATGATGGAGAAAGAAGTAATTTTTTCAGTTCCAGATACATTTTTAGTCTACCCTCAGTATGTAGATATAACATATCGACAAATGGAAAATCATTTCGAACAAGGAGCACTTTCAGCAAATATAAATTTAGTAAAAGACTCTACCATTTCTGTCGGTGTGAGAGACTATAAACCTGGTGACCGCTTTTCATGGATTGATTGGAAAGCAACTGCACGAACAAACAACATTATGACAAAAGAGTTTGAACAACAGCGCAGCCATAATATTATGATATTCATGGACAGAACCCCATCCCCTCTATTCGAATCAGTCGTCACATTTACTGCCTCTATTGTCAGATCTGTTTTGAAGCAAAATTCACCGGCGTCATTCGTATCTGTCGGAAAAGAACGAACCTTTTTCCCTTTAGACAATGGAGATAGTCAGTTACATC
>NZ_JAVFVN010000727.1:0-396 GCF_030910085.1 Stenotrophomonas maltophilia group sp. RNC7
GTCGTTCTTCTTCGTACCGCCCAGCAGGCTCAGCCCCGCACCGGCCGCGCTCCCCAGCGGGTTGCTGATGCCACCACCGCTGCTCATCCCGGTGCCGATGCCACCGCCACTGGTCTTGGCGCGGGATTCGTTCTCGATGTCGACAACGGTCAGGCTGCCGGTATCCAGGCGGTTCTTCGAGGCATCGGCAGTACTGCCGATCACGCCGCCTTCCAGGTGCGTGTTGCCGCCCACGGTGATGTTGAAGCCACCGCTACCGGCAACGATGCCGCTCTGTTCCTGCACGCTGCGCAGGTGGCTCTCGACCTTCTGCTGGCCAATGTTGACGGTGCCGCCGCTGCCATACACGAAGGTGCCGCCAGCCTGGGTCTGCTTGCTGGCGTAGTCGTCGGTGTC
>NZ_JAVFVN010000736.1:0-376 GCF_030910085.1 Stenotrophomonas maltophilia group sp. RNC7
AAGCAATATATTTAGGTGCAATATCGCGACCTCTGTTCGGCGTCACACGAATTACGACCTCAATCGCCCCGACATCAGTTCCGTCGATTGCATCACGAATCCTATTCTTCTTTTCTTCAGTATCTGTCGTAATAAACAAACCAAAAGGAACAGGGATATTTTTAATATAACCAATTATTTCCTCCGTTAATTCGGGATAAAAAATATGTGCTACGACAGCTACTCTATCGAAAATAATATCACCTTCCGATTGTTCGAAAGGAATATTTAACGACGGATTGATATCATCTGGCAATGTTCGTGCAGTGACAGCACCAATGCTATTCAACTTCCCGCCTTGGAGATTTTGATCCGTAATGTAGGAGGAAACTTCGTA
>NZ_JAVFVN010000205.1:0-376 GCF_030910085.1 Stenotrophomonas maltophilia group sp. RNC7
AATCGAAGCTAGTTGATACTAAGTACCCGGAACTGTTATCGACTAAATTTGATAAGTCTAAGCTATCTGTTCAGAATGATGGTTCGGTGGTTGGAATTGATGAGCAACTTGTAAGTATTAAAGAGCAGTATAAGGATTTATTCGCACCTAAAGTCGAAGGACAAGACCCGTTTAATAAAACTAAGACACCAAGCGGAGTTAAGAACCCTTGGAGCAAAGAACATTTCAATCTAACAGAGCAAGGAAGAATTTTTAGAGAAAATCCAGAACTTGCAAAACAATTACAAGCAAGTATTTAATTAAAAAAGGAGAGATAAATAATGTCAACTAAAATAGTAGATGTAATTCAACCAGAGATATTTACACCTTATGTAGT